>JABMQV010000334.1 GCA_013203065.1 Desulfobacteraceae bacterium
CCGTAGTTCGTAGGTTCAAGAACATGATCGATCGGGCTTGTGAGTTCACCTCGCGAAAAGACCTCCGTATCCTGAAAGGTTTGTCCCTGACTTATAAGAATAAGGAAGCCTTTGTCAATGCCTACACGGGGAATGTAAGCAGCGGAGGGCTTTTTATCAGGACGGAAAAGCCGCTTGAACCGGGTGAAGAGTTTTTTCTCAATCTGAAACTACCAGGCCTTTCAGATCCTTTGAGAATCAAGTGTCAAGTGAAATGGGAAAAGACAGGGGACGAAGAAAAGCAAGACTCTCCTGCGGGAATGGGCGTACAGTTTGTTGAAATGTCGCAAAGGGATAGTCAAGTCCTGAATCAATACCTCAACAATGCCGAAAATACTCAAAAGGTTGACTAGAAAAAATCGAAGTTCGCACTAATCTCGGACATTATACTGTCCGCCATTGCCAGAATGGGGAGTTAAGTCACCCCGAGAGCGTACTTTCAAGAAAATGCCGAACCCCACGCCAGAAACCCCCGATTGTTTCCCCAAACTTACAGAGAAGTAACCTCAAAACTATATAACGGTCACTGAAAAATTGCCATTCCGATTAGATTTCCTCTGTGCTAGACTGGCACGACTTGGGAATTTGCAGGGGAATCGAATATCGATCAGCAGAAGTTTGCGGCCTGGGTCATTAGAAAATGTCCGGAAAAGAGGGATAGAATTGTCTGATTCTTGGTGATATTTTAAGATAGATGGCGAACATTCATGACAAACTCTTTCAGCTTTTATACAAGGTGGCTTATCGCCTAAGCCTCTGCGTCTGGTATATCTTTAGACCATCATCTTATGGAGTTTACATATCCGTCTGGCATGACGGGAAAATTTTGGTTATCAGAAATTCCTACAAGACCGAATATACATTCCCATCAGGCGGGATTAAGCGCGGGGAATCCGAAGAAGATGCGGCGGCAAGGGAGTTACTGGAAGAAGTGAATATTCAAACACGGCCTGACCTATTGCTGTTTGTCGGAAGGTTCAGAGGCAGCCATGAATTCAAGAAAGATACGGGCACCTTTTTTGAAATGGTGTGCTCTGCTCCACCGAAGATCAAGGTTGACGATCGAGAGGTCGTCACGGCTGAGTTTCTGACCCCCACTGAGGCGTTGGGGCTTGACCTCTCCCCGTTTGTCAGGGCTTATCTAAGGGAAAGGGAGGGACCTAATCCTTCATCTCATTTTGATTTCCTTTTGTGATGATGGTAAGGAGGCCCAGACCAAAACCCACCACCAGCAGGGTGATGGTTCCGATCACACCGATCATTCTGGAATGCCAGGTACACTCGATCCACTTCCAGCCTTCAGGCAGGTGGCGTGCAAAGGTTGCCCAGGAAATGGTGATCACGCTGGCAATGACCGCAGCGATTGCCTGCCAGCGACTTACCCTTCGGAACGACAGCCCCAAGAGAAAAAGACCTATTAAGCCACCTCCGGCTATTCCTGCAAGCTGCCATCCTGTTTCAAGTGCTGTCTGGACCCGGGTCATTGCCAAACCAGTGAGGGTACCTAAAATGCCCCAAACCACCGTATAAATTCTGAGCATTTTGATACTTTTTCTGTCGTCGGCACCCTTGTTCACATATTTTTTGTAGAAATCGAGCAACGTAAGGGTGGAAACGCAATTGAGGGATGAATCGATGCTGCTCATGGCGGCGGCAAATATGGCCGCAATGAGCAATCCACGGAGTCCAGGAGGAAATTGGGTCGCGATAAAGAAGGGGAATATCTTGTCGCCCATGAGCTTTCCCTGTAAATGATCGGGGAGCGCCCCTGCATGAACCGAGTAATAGGCAAAAAGGGCCGTCCCGATAAAGAGAAAGAGCGCAGAAATGGGGATATAGGCGAGAGCTGCGATCCAGACCGAGCGGGACGCATCTTTGATAGAAGGTGTTGTCTGGTAGCGCTGCACATAATTTTGGTCGACCCCAAAGTTCCTGAGGTTCTCCATTATGCCGTACAGGATTACTACCCAGACGGTGGGGCTCACAAGGTCAAGGTTCCAGCTTCCAAGCGAGAACTTATGATGTTCTGAGGCAATGGCAAATATCTGCCCCGGACCCTCAGGCATCCCCAAGGAGAGGATGATTATGGAGATAATCGCCCCCCCAAAGAGGATTATCACCTGGACGACGTCTGTCCAGACCACAGCCTCGATCCCACCGAGTACGGTATAAAATATGACCCCGATGCCCGTCACGATTATGATGGTGGAATAAGACCACCCGGTAAGGTGGTGAACAACCAGTGACACCAGGAACAATATCATGCCTATACGAGCCAACGAGCCAAGCATGAAGCTGATGCTGCCATAGATGCGGGCCCATCCTCCAAAACGCTGTTCCAAATATTCGTATGCGGATACTTTAACCCTTGTCCTGTAGAGTGGTACGAAGTAAAGTGTCGCCACCGCTGCAGCAATCGGCAGTGTGAGGGAGAACATGAATACATCCCAGCTGAAGTTGTATGCCTGACCGGGGTAGGCAAGAAAAGTGATGCTGCTGACAAAGGTACCCAGTATGGAAAGCCCAACAGCCCAACTGGGAAGCCTCCCCTTTGCCACCATAAAGCCTGAGGCGGTGTTGCTCCTCTTGCGGAAATAGGATCCAAAAAGTATGACAGCCAGAAAATAGGAGACCAAAATCAGTTTGTCCGCGAGCAAAAACTCGGTTTCCATGTTAATCCCTCTCTTGGTTCAATCCAAATCGCTGCTTGGAAACGGCTGATTGACGGGATCCGGAACAGAGCGCGATCCGAAAATACCGGCTTGAACGGAATCTAACTCATCCCCCCTTTGGTAGTCAACGGGCACGCAAAGGATGAAGGGGGTGCCCGGAGTCCACTGCCGGGGCTGAATCGGGACAAAAACTCATGGTTGGAGTGGACAGCATAAAGCGTCGCGTTGCCTATTTCGTATCCCCTCACGGGTTTGGCCATGCTGCCAGGTCCTCGGGTGTCATGGCCGCCATCCACCGGATCGACCCGTCAATCCAATTTGAGGTCTTCACCAAAGTCCCTGCCTGGTTTTTCAGGGAATCCCTTTCCGGGCCCTTTGAATACCACTCCCTGGTGACCGATATCGGGCTTGTGCAAGAGACGCCGCTGCACGCGGACCTGGCAAAGACAGTCGAACAATTGAACCGCTTTCTGCCGTTCAAATCATCTCACATAAAAGGGCTGGCACGGGAGATAACAAGGACCAAATGCCAACTTGTTGTCTGCGATATCTCCCCCATGGGGATAGCGGTCGCTCGAGAGGCGGGTCTCCCTTCCCTGTTGGTTGAAAATTTTACCTGGGATTGGGTCTACCGGGAATACATAAGTTCTGATCACCGATTAGGGGACCATATTGCCTATCTGAGAAAGCTGTTTGATGCGGCGGACTATCACGTACAAACAGAACCTGTCTGCGGGAAAAGCAGCAAGGCCGACCTGGTTACCCTGCCTGTCAGCCGGGGCGTCAGGTCTTCTCCAGGGGATATTCGGAAGCGATTAGGGGTGTCTCCAGCCACCAGGCTCATAATGATTACGATGGGGGGTATACCGGAACGAAATGAATCCCTGCGAAAACTCACCTGTCATGGGGATGTATGCTTCGTGATCCCTGGTGGCAGCAATTCAAAGGAAATCTTTGAAAATCTTATTTTATTGCCTCACCACTCGAAATTTTTTCATCCCGACCTGATAAATGCCAGTGACGCGGTAGTGGGCAAGGTGGGATACAGCACCCTTGCAGAGGTCTATCATGGAGGTGTGCCCTTTGGTTATATCAAGCGGCCTCATTTTCAGGAGTCAGAAATCCTGGCTGCCTATATCCAGAAACATATGAATGGTATTGCCATCGGGGAAAAGGAGTTTGAAGAGGGCACCTGGGTATCCCATCTCTCGGAGCTCTTGGCCCTTTCCAGCATACAGAGGAGAGGTCCCAACGGGGCGGAGCAAGTGGCTCGTTTTGCATACGGGCTCTTGGTATCCCCGTAGTTCTGATTTCAGGATTTCACTCTTTGGGGCTGCGAAAGGTACTGGTGGATTTGCAAATCCTGCATGATTGTAGTATGAAGAAAATAACCCGCTTAACTTCCCCAAACTGAGGAGAAAGTATTATGGCTAAAATCCTGGTTGTGGATGATGAAGAGCATATCCGCTACCTCTATTCAGAGGAGCTTAGCGAGGCTGGCTATGAGGTGATTACAGCCGATAGCGGCCATAAACTCTTGGAGAGGATAGAGGATGAGAATCCTGACCTTATTGTCCTGGATATCAAGATGGTAGATTACAATGGACTGGATCTGCTGCAGGACATACGAAACAAGTTTTATGACCTCCCCGTTGTGCTTTGCACGGCCTATGACACCTTCAAGGAGGACGTAAAATCCATTTCAGCGGATTTCTATGTCATTAAATCCTTTGATCTGTCCGAGCTCAAGAATAAGATAACCATGGCCCTGGACGCCGTGGGTCCATCCGAGTAAGCCCCATTCACTTATGGTATTTTTCGTTATGAATGATGGTGAACGCCCTGTAGAGTTGCTCCAAAAATAAAAGGCGGCTCATTTCATGGGTCAGGGTGAATCTGGAGAGTGAGAGCGCTTCATTGGCCACATCCAGTAATTCCGCTGACAGGCCCAGCGGTCCGCCAACAACAAAGGCCAGCCTCTCCCGTGTGACGGCCAATTTCTGAATCCTTTCTGCAAACCCTTTTGAACCGTAACTCTTCCCAACTCTATCCAAGGCAATGATGTAGTCCCGGGGAAGGAGTTTTCTTGATAGAGATGCCCCTTCGAGGGCAAGGATCTTGTCGGTTGAACTCCCTTTCTTTATTTTGACGGGTTTCACCTCCACCCACTCGATGCGTGCGTATCTTCGGAGGCGCTCTAGGTAGAAGGATTCTCCCTGCTTCAGAAAAGGTGAACGGGTTTTGTCAACAACGATAATTTTGAGCTTGAGCATCCCTAATCTTTGGGACTGTTAGAAATGAGCTTTTTGGCGAGAGATTTTATGGCCAATGTGATCTGGGACTGGGACAGGCGGTAGTGATATGGAGACCTCCCAAAGGGATCAGGGATATCATCTGCGAACTGGCCACCCCGTAGATATTTACTGAGGAGTTCCACTTTGCCCTTCGCCTCCGGCCATTGATTTTGAAGTTTGGATACGTGGTATTTTTCCATGACCAATATAAGGTCTGCCCAGTCCACTTCCTCCTTTGTAATCTGGCTGGACCGGTGTCCCTCTGTGAAAAGTCCCATTTTTTTCAGATAACTGACCATCTGAACGTCAGGGGGGCTCCCGGGAAAAGCAGAAAGCCCCGCGGATGAGATGGAGAACTTGCCCTTGTTGGAATGCCCCAGTTCCTTTTTCAGTAACATCTCAGCAAGAAAACTCCGGCTCACATTCCCCATACAGACAAAAAGAATATTCATTTATTTTTCCTCAAGATTCAATACCTTTGCGATCTCGGCTGTCATCTCACGTATGAATGTTCCCATCTCGTCCTCCGAGAGAGGCTTCCCTGATGATGGATACCTGGACAGGCCTTTGGGATGAATCTGAACGGGTGTATTTCCCAGTTCAGGCTTTGGGGTGACATCAAACGCCGGTTCGAAGGAATTATTGAAATACATTTCCTGAAACATCGAAAACTTGAGCATGTGGGCGGTTGAATCCAGGATCCCCACCTCGGATGAATTGATGAGCCCTGCCTCCACGGCCTTTTGCAGGCCGGCCAGTGATTCTCCGCCTTGTGTACAGGCGATATTGCCGTTCCTGTTGGCCACAACCATGGAATCCATTATTTCCTGTTCGCTCACCTGTACTACGAATATCTTTCTCTCCCGGGCTGTCTTGTCATATGCTTTGGCAAGTTCGATAACCCTTGGCATGGATACCGGATTGCCTATCATTGCCGCCTGGGCAACGCTCGGCCGAACAGTGACAGGCACAAAGTCTCTCCTGCGGGTGTCTTCTACCCGATAATATCGGTACACCGGATCTGCGTGTTCCGATTGTACCCCCACAATTTTGGGCAACCGGTCAATCACACCCGATTCATAAAACTTGAGAAAACCGCTCATTATTGCAGTGATATTTCCGGCGTTGCCTATGGGGACCACAATGGTCTTGTCTCCCACTTCATAGTCAAAGTCTTGGGCAATCTCAAAAGAAAAGGACTCCTGTCCCAGAATACGCCAACTGTTTTTTGAATTCAGGAGAGCAACATTGTAATTTTCTGCGAGAGATTCCACTACCTTCATACAGTCGTCAAACACGCCTGGCATCTCCAAGACTCTGGCCCCGCTTCCCAAGGGCTGGGATAGCTGCTGCGGGGTTACCTTTCCCTGGGGCAGTAGGACGGCGGATTTTAGAAAATCTCCCAGGTATGATGCGTACAATGCTGCTGATGCCGAGGTGTCGCCGGTGGAGGCACAAATAGCCAGTATGTTCCCCACGGACTCATCCTCGGCCAAGTAGTTGATGTAGCTGAGAGCACAGGCCATGCCCCTGTCCTTGAATGAGGCACTGGGGTTGAGGCCGTCATTCTTGAAATAGAAGTCAAGACCAACAAGTTCCTTAAGCCGGTCATTTGCTTCCACCAGGGGGGTGTGCCCTTCTCCCAAATAAATAATTCGGTTCAGGGGTATGATTGGGGCCATGAATTCATAATAGCGGAAGATGCCTTTGATGGCCGTGTGGTTTAACATTTTGCGGTAATCAAATATCCTGCGCCATTTTTCTCCGCCCACATCATTGATAAGGTGCTTGTTTTTGTCGTGCAACAAGAGGATACTCCCACATTCAGGGCAGGTATAAAGAAGACGGGCAATATCAAACTCCTCCTCGCACCCAAGACACCTGTAAAGCATGAGTCCCCGAGGTTCAGGGATCAAATGGGGTCTGATATCTTCTGGGAATTGATTGATCTTCACGGTGTATTCCTCACATGTTGTGGCCGGCATCTATCTGGATGACGAGCGGCCCGGTGGATTCTTTCATAGTATAAACCAATGGGAATTTCAACTTCATAGTGTATAATCAAAAGTTTGGTTTGCTGATGTAGAAAAATTTTTGACTTCCTGGATGAGTTTTGTAACACTTGCGGCCATGACTATCGTGAAAAAACTGGGGGCTTCGGCGCTCGGGCGGTTACGGAGATTGGGGGTTATGGGCCTTTTCCTGGTGAACACCCTCTTTTATGCCTTTATCCCGCCTCTCAAATTTACGCGTCTTTTGAAGCAGATTCGGTTTATTGGATTTCAGTCCACCATCGTGATAGTCCTCACGGGGGGGTTTTCAGGGATGGTCTTGGGTTTTCAGGGGTTTTACAGCCTCAGCCGATTCGGTTCCGATGCGTTTCTGGGACCCATGGTGGGGCTTGCCCTGATCAAGGAATTGGGGCCTGTCATTACGGCGCTGATGGTAACGGGCAGGGCAGGTTCTGCTATTGCCGCGGAGATAGGGATCATGCGAATCAGCGAGCAGATCGATGCACTGGAACTTATGGGGCTCAATCCCTATCGTTATCTCATGGTACCCAATCTTTTGGCGGCGATAATCTGCCTTCCCTTATTGACAGCCATTTTTGATGTGGTGGGTATCTTCGGGGGGTATCTGATCGGCGGAAAGCTTTTGGGGGTGGGAGCCGGGACTTATTTCGGAGAGATGGCAAACTACGTGGAAATGAAGGATATTATGGAGGGTGTCTATAAGTCTCTCAGTTTTGGGATCATCATTGTCTGGGTGTCTTGTTTTAAGGGATATTATACCGGAATCTTCACCGGGTTTGGTGCCGAGG
Organism: Desulfobacteraceae bacterium; assembly: GCA_013203065.1. The sequence continues at coordinate 7,827 of JABMQV010000334.1, forward strand.
GTGTGAGTAGCGCCACAACCCAGGCCGTGGTCCTGTCTTCGGTATTGATCCTGGTGTGGGATTATTTTATGACCTCTTTGCTGTTTTAGGTGAACACAGCAGTGGATTTAGGGGGAAAACTGCGAGGGAGGTTTTCGGTATTCAAGATATAGAGCCTTTTGTTACAACCTGTTAGGGAAAGAAGCTAAAGCAGTAAATTATGATAGAAATTCAAGACCTACATAAGTCCTTTGATGGAAATGAAGTCCTGAGGGGGGTTTCGCTCAGGATTAACGAAGGAGAAGTCGTGGCCCTCATCGGAGGTAGCGGGAGCGGCAAGAGCGTCCTTGTAAAACATGTTGCAGGGCTTATGAGGCCTGACCGTGGACAGATTTTTGTAGATGGAAAGGAGCTAAACACACTGAATGGCAGAGGCCTGAGAGAGTTGAGGGACCGGCTGGGGTTTCTCTTTCAGGGAGGGGCCCTTTTTGATTCTTTGACCGTGTGCGAGAACGTGGCCTTTCCGCTGGAGGAAAAGACAAAACTGAGTGATGAACGTATCCGCAGCCGGGTCTTGAAGGAACTGGAATTGGTTGGTCTCTCGGGCTCGGAGCACAAGTATCCGTCACAGATCAGCGGTGGAATGGTGAAACGGGCCGCCCTTGCCCGGGCCTTGATCACAGATCCGGAAATCATGCTTTTTGATGAGCCTACCACAGGCTTGGATCCGGTGATTGGGCTTGCCATCCTCAGACTTATCGATTCCTGCCACAGCAGACTGTCATTTACTGGACTCATCGTGACCCATGAGATCCCGAAGGTTTTTTCCATTGTGGACAGGGTGGCCATGCTTCACAAGGGTACCATCTGGGCTGAGGGGAGTCCGCAGGAGTTTGTTTCGTCAAAGGACTCAGTCGTGAAGGAGTTTCTTGGGGAAGGGGCAGGAAGCTCCCTCACACATTAGCCATAGCGCAACGGTTGGAGGATATGGACAACAGGCAACGCATTCTAGGGGAGGGCGAGAGAGAGAAATGAAGAAATTTGATCTTGAGCTGACAGTTGGCTTGTTCATAATTGCCGGGATTGTCTGCCTGGGCTACCTCTCCATCAAGCTTGGAAGGATGGAGGTTTTGGGTGGAAAGGGTTATGAGATTGAAGCGATTTTCTCCAGTAGCGGAGGGCTCAAGACAGGTTCGTCGGTGGAAATCGCGGGGGTGGAAGTAGGGCGGGTCAAGGAGGTTGTGCTGGATGACTATCAGGCCCGAGTCACTATCAATCTCCCTGTGGATGTAAAGATTCAGGAAGACGCCATTGCGTCCATCAAGACCAAGGGATTGATCGGTGAGAAGTATATGGAGATTACCCCTGGCGGGGCTGAAGAACTCATTGGCCCCGGGGGGCGGATTCGCGACACCCAGCCGCCGGTGGACCTGGAACAATTGATCTCAAGCTATATCTTTGGAAAACTTTAGAAGACCGCCAGCGACCAGGTCGTTTTTTGGTTCTTATCTTCAACGGCTAACCCTGGTCACCGACTTGGTTGCGACCGAAGGCCTGCATTTCGGAGGTTTAAATGGCTAAGAGGTGTTTATGGCACGGGATCGTCTTGATTCTTATGACCCTTGTTTTTCCGGCAACTTCATTTGCTGGGGAAGCCACGAAAGAGATCAAGGAAACCACAGACAAGATCATTGCGATTATTTCCGATCCAGCGTTCAAAGGAACCAATAAAAGGAGCGAGAAGGACCGGCTTATTCGGAAGGTGGTGGACGAACGTTTTGACTGGAGGGAGATGTCGCGCAGAACCCTTGCAAGGCACTGGAAAAAAAGGAGCGATAAGGAGAAAAGGCTTTTTGTAGATCTTTTCGGAAAACTGCTGGAGCGGACCTATATGGACAGGGTAGGGGGGTATTCGGGGGAAAAGGTCCTCTATGAGGGCGAGAAAGTAGATGGAAAATATGGCATCGTCAAAGTAAGAATCATCACCAAGAAGGAAACAGAAATCCCCGTGAAGTACAGGGTCAAAAAAAAGAAAGGTGAATGGTTCATTTATGATATATCTGTCCAAGGGGTCAGTCTTATCAACAACTATCGGAAACAGTTCAACAGCATCATCATCAAGTCATCTTTCAATGACCTAATCAAGAAACTCGAGGCCAAGGTATCAGGAGATTAACCCCGTGATCGATGCAGGAAATCGGCAAATGAAGATCGGTTTTTTGGTGGAATAGGCAAAGGAGCTGGCAATTGATGGAAAGTCTCTGTCGGATCTTCCTCGCGATCTGTTCGCTCAGCCTCGTGACGCTTCCTTGTTACGCGGAGGCAACGCCGAGATCGTTGAATCTGTCACAGCAGACAGAGCATTTCTTGACACCGGACGCGGTTCCTTATTCGATGGCGGGAACGGCGTTGGCAGAAGGGTATTCCGAAATTTCTCCGGAAGACCAGACCCGGGACTTTAAGCTTGCCCAGGTCCGGGATGCCAAGCAGGAAGAAGAGGATCCGGAAGACTGGCTGGAGCC
>JABMQV010000335.1 GCA_013203065.1 Desulfobacteraceae bacterium
ATATCAGAGTCATCAATGCCGGTACACCGGGTTTTGATACGGCTCAGAGCATCGGAAACCTGGCCTTGAGAATTATGCCCTTTAAGCCGGATATTGTGATAATTTATCATGCATACAATGACTTGAAGGCTATCAGACCCAACAGGACCTTCCGTCCGGATTATTCCCATCTTCACAAGGCCCCCTATGGTGAACACAAGGAACCTCATTTTCTGATAAAGCTATTGAACAACAGCATGTTCTATGTGCGTATGCGCAACAGTTACCGTGAGCACAAAAATGCGGTAGATAAATATGAACAACTCAACCTCCGTGGAAAAGGAAAAAAGCGGTTGTCACATGTGCCCCAGGAGGCCTTGGAAACATTTAAGCGGAACATTCGCAGTATGATAGCAATAGCCAGGGCAGGAAACGCAAAGGTCATCCTTTCCACCTTCGCCAGCCTGCACAATCCGAAGCTGGACTGGTCACAACCAGAGACGTTCCATTCCAGCAGCGAGTTCCAAAAAAGATGCCTGGGCGGTATTATCCACTTCAACCCGGGACTGACTGTAGAGGGAGTGTTTGACGGCCTTTCCCGTTATAATGTTCTATTAAGGGAAGCGGCAGCCCAGGAAAAATGCAGTCTGGTTGATAACGCGAACCTTATCCCCCATGAGGATCAGTATTTTGTTGATCGGGTTCATTTCTCTGACTTGGGCGCCAGACGTATGGCCTTAGACCTCTATCCGGCTGTTGCAGATCTCATGCGAGGCTCCAACCTGAACTAAGGTGATAATCATTTGTCATCCACCGTCATATGAGGCAGTGACGCGCCAACCGCATACCGGGTGGCCCTGCCTGACCGGCGGAGCCTCCAAAAGAACCAGCATGCGGAAAAAGACATTTCCGTTGCCCCGGAACCTTCAGGGATTATTCTCTTCTCTGTGGGGGGCATCATTGTCGCCTATCGCTGCTGGAGGACGAGGAAAAATTAGGGAGGAGGGACGTTTCCTTCCATCGTCTGGTGACTCGACCCGTTATGAAAAATTCTCTCCCTCACCCTTTACCTTCAGTTTGGCATCGATGAGCTGTTTGTGGGTCAGGCGGAGCAGACTGACCAGTTTGCGGGCAAGGTAATCCTCATGCTTGTCGAGCAAACCGTCGGTGTAAGCGATTCTCCAAATCGTCTCTATGATCCGGATCTTTTCTTCCGAAGTATAATTCTTGTTAATAAGATTGGTGAACTGCCAGAGATCCACGCTGTTGTTCAACTCCTCTTTCGAGACCTCAAACAATTCGTGAGCGTGGTCATCAGAAAGGCTGTAGTCCTGTTTTAATGTCTCAATGATTTGGTCTCGTTCCGAATCGCTGAATTCCCCGTCAATCTGGGATATCTCCAGAAAAAGGGCACAGGTTGCAATGCGGATATCATGCTCAGTGGTTGCCTGCCCGCCGTCTTGCCGGGGTGCCTTTCCGAAAAATTTCTTGACGAGATCGATCATCCTCTTTTCTCCTTCTACTTACCCACCGAAGGAATGTACATGGGCGGCATGGGCGGAAACACAATGCTGCAATCCGTCCCCAGGGTAGCTTCGGCCTCGGCCAGTGCCTCTTCCACGGTTTCAAACGGTTCAAATCCAATTCGTTTTGCCGTCTCAAAATCTTTGGCCCCTGCCAGGAAAATCCTGCTTAGATGTCTAAAGGCAAAGGCGCCCTGTCCCCATAAAATCAAAGGGTGCACGCCGTGAAACCCAAAGCCATAGCGATATTTGTGGACATATTCGGGGCGGTGGGCAAAATCCTCGGCATAGAAATCCCATATCTCATACGGGTCCTGGAGTTCCGGAAGTACACGGTCAAAAAGCTCCATGTAGGATGGATGATTCATGGAATGGAACTGCCGCAGACAGGGATGGGTAAAGATGGCGATTCCCCCTTCTCGAATGAGGGGCTGTTTGTGATACAGGCCAAAACTATAAGAGAGCGCCTGGTTTCTTACCAGAATGGGGTTGATCAGGGACAGATTGGCATAATAGGACTGGTCCGGAATACCAAAAATCCCCACATCGGCCTGCTCACTCACTTTCACCACCTGCTGCTCGTAGAGCGTATCCAGGGTCTTTTCGTGAACAGAAGGGATATGCCCGGCGCAAACCGCAACCACCTCTTGGGGGTGGGCCGCGTTCAGGACCGATTCAATGGTAAAAAGCCTTTTATTGTCCCTGGCCAGCTCCGCTTCCACCAAATCCCCCATCTCCCACAGGAGTTTTTGAAAAGAGGAGCGTTTGGCATCCATGACCGACTTGCCGCTGGCGCCTCTAAAGGGCCGGTGATGGTGGCGGATACTCTGATAACTGCTCAAACCGACCATAATGGATTTCCATCCCCCGTGGAAGGGGAGGCTGGAAATATTGACATAAAACAACTGGTCAGATTCCGCTACGGCTCGATTTAGGGAAATTTCAAAACCTCTGGGGGTTTCTCCAAAGGAAATCAGGTTTTCCCGGTCCTCAGCATCATGGCAATACAACCGATTCGGACCAAAGCCAAAGGCGATCTTTTCCCCCAGGATCGTTGAAAGCTCCCTATTGGTGAATTTTCGGTGCAGGGCATTGGCACAGATCAACCGGATATCATTCCTCGACACCCCCAGTTTTTCAAGCTCCTCCAACAAGACGGTGACGGCCACCTCTCGAAAATCCGGACTTTTCATGGGAACCTGTGGAATTATCGGATCATCAAAGGCAATGGTCACTTTACTTCCCGGGCCGACAAGCCCGGAAATGGAGTCGTGATCCATGGGGTGATGAAGGGCGTTTCGGACGGCCGCAGCCGGATCCAAAAGTGGTGGCAATGGAGGTGGCGGCGAAAGGACTTCTGTCCTCCCCGGGACCTTGGCGGTCAGCAGTTGATTTCCGTAAACAATATTTGTCAACTCCTTTGTGGGCATCGATGGCTTCCTTTCCGATTTTAAATTTGACTATTCAATTCCATATTCCCGGGATCAAAGTCAATGTTTTTCCTCTGATTTATGGAAGGCAGCGTTCATCATCTCTTTTTATCAGACCAAATGCGAAAAATTATTTGCCCTAAGACCATTGATTGAGGCAGAATGTCTCCATACCAAGATAAGGAGGCAAGGCACATGAACAAGAATTTGTTCTCCCTGGAGGGGAAAGTAGCGTTGATCACTGGAGGAAGCCGCGGCATTGGGAAAGCCATTTCACTGGCGTTTGCAGAGGCAGGGGCTGACCTGGTTGTTTCCAGCCGTGACAAGCGGCCCCCCGAACTCGAAAATGTGGCAGAGCAGGTTCGCGCCATCGGCCGAAAAGCCATTTCAATCCCCGCGAACGTGGGGAAGCGTCAGGAGGTGGAAAACCTGGTTCAAGAAACCCTTCGGGAATTTGGAAAGATAGATATCCTGGTAAACAACGCAGGAGGGAACCCTGTTTTGAGCACCATGATTGAGCTGGAAGACAGGGCCTTTGATAAAGTCCTGGAGATCAACCTCAAAGGGGCCTTTATGATGAGTAAGTCTGTCGCCGGAGAAATGATCAAACAGGGAGGCGGCAGGATCATCAACATCAGTTCCATCAGTGGACTTCGCGCCCGGGACGACGGGACCGGGGCCTATTGCATCAGCAAGGCAGCCATGAACATGATGACACAGGTGATGGCCCGGGAACTGGCCCAAAAAAATGTCCTGGTTAATGCCATCGCCCCCGGATCTATCAAGACCGAGTTTAGCCGGATAAATTGGACCGACCCCGACCGGAAGGCCCGGCGTATAAGGGGAATAGAGCTAAAACGATTTGGAGAGCCTCAAGAGGTTACGGGCCTTGCCCTTTTCCTTGCCTCGGAGGCCAGTTCATTTGTCACCGGTGAAATTATCAGGGTGGACGGGGGTCAGACCATTTAAAAACTGGGCATGACAACATGGGATACCTGTATCTGGCGATAGCCATTATTACGGAAGTTGCAGCCACGAGCGCCCTTAAAGCATCACAGGAATTCACAAAGCTTATTCCGAGCCTGATCGTGGTGATTGGTTATGGCGTGGCGTTTTATCTCTTGACTTTGGTCCTCAGGACCATACCGGTTGGTATTGCTTATGCCTTGTGGGCTGGCGTGGGGATTGTTTTGGTGGCAATAATCGGCGCTATCCTGTATAAACAAATTCCGGATTTTCCGGCGGCCATTGGCATAGGGTTGATCGTTGCGGGTGTGGTGGTGATCAATCTTTTTTCAAAAACGATAGGACATTAAACATGATTCAAGTCAAATGTCCCGGATGTCAAAGCAGAGAAAGGGTGCATCGAATACGCCCCAACCGTGGATATCGACGCCAACATTCCGCCACAAATCCTGGAGGAGAATGTCGTCACGATTATTGAAAAATGGGAAAGCCTTGAAGCGCTGACTGCCCATCTTTCGGCTCCCCATATGCTTTCCTACAGGGAAAAGATCAAAGGCATCGTAGAGGATGTCTCTATCAAAGTGTTGCAGGAAGCATAAGAAGCGTTTGCGGCAGAACGGCCATTTCGACGCAATTTCACCCTGGGCAGGGGCTAAAGATGATACGGGCGTGTAACGAATCCGATTTCACCATAATTCTTGAAATCATCAGTGATGCGGCTCAAGCGTATAAGGGAGTCATTCCTGACGACTGTTGGAATGAACCGTATATGCCCTTGGATGAACTGAAGTGCGAAATAGAGAACGGCGTTGTCTTTTGGGGGCTTGAAAGCCAGGGGCTTCTTCGTGGAGTCATGGGAATCCAGGAGAAAGGAGACGTTACTCTCATCCGCCATGCCTATGTCCGGACGCGAGATCAAAAACAAGGGATCGGAACAAAACTACTGCTGCATTTGGAGAGCATGACAAAGAGATCCATCCTTATCGGCACGTGGAAAGACGCTTCATGGGCGATTTCATTTTACAAAAAGAACGGATATGTGCAGCTATCAGAAGAAGAAAAAAATCGTCTTCTTAGAAAATACTGGTCGATTTCAGAC
>JABMQV010000336.1 GCA_013203065.1 Desulfobacteraceae bacterium
AGGGTTTCTTGGTGGAATTGAACAATATCGTTGATGGTGGAACTGGGTCTGAAAACCTCGGCGATTCCCATCCCTTTCAAGGGACCTACATCTCTCTTGGGAATGATCCCCCCCACCAGGACTTGCTTGTCCCTGATATCTCTCTGTTGCATCTTTTCCGTCAACTCTCGGCAGATGGAAAGATGACTTCCGGACAAGATGCTCAGCCCAATGACATCCACGGCTTCCTGCACGGCGGTTTCCAGGATGGCGTCCACGCTCTGTCTGATTCCGGTATAGATCACCTCCATCCCGGCGTCACGCAGACCCCTGGATACGATCTTTGCTCCTTTATCGTGGCCGTCCAGGCCGGGCTTTGCAATCAGAACTCTGATGGGCCTTTTGGACACCATAGTGCGCTCCTCCTTAAAAAATACTCATTTGTTTTGCCTCGCCGTAAATCGCCTTCATCTCGCCGACGATTTCTCCAACGGTTGCATCGGATTTCACCGCCTCGAGAATATAGGGCATGAGGTTCTCTTTTGCGTCCGCTGCCTTCTTGAGTGCTCCCAAGGCGCTCTCGAGCTTTTCCGGATTTCGTTCAGACTTAAAACGCTTCAGCTTTTCTATTTGCATCGAACGTGTTTTGGGATCCACTTCAAAGAACTCCAGTTCCCGGTCCTCTTCATCGATCTGAAACCGATTCATCCCCACCTTGACCATTTCTCCTGAGTCGAGCTTCTGCTGAACTTGGTAGGCCTGATCCGCCAGCTTGCTCTGAATGGTTCCATCATCCACGCAACGCAGGATGCCCCCGAGTGCGTCGATTCTTTCCATTTCCTTGGATATTTCCTTTTCATAGAAATCGGTCAGGGACTCCACATAGTAGGAACCGCCCAAGGGGTCGGCCACATCGGGTACACCAATTTCATAGCCGATAATCTGTTGGATTCGAAGTGACGTCCGAATGGCTTCGTCCGTTGGGATGGCATAGGCCTCGTCAAAACAGGGGAGATTCATGGATTGGGATCCGGCAAGGGCGGCGGCGAGGGCATAGAAGGAAATTCGTGAAATGTTGTTCAGGGGTTGTTGTTCCGTCATACCTCCGCCCATCCCGCCGGTGGAAAACTTGAGGCGCATGGATTTCTTGTTTCTGGTTTTAAACCGCTCTTGTATGATTTTGGCCCATAATCGTCTGGCTGCTCTCAGCTTGGCAATTTCTTGGAAGAAGTTAAACTGTACACCGCCACAGATTAAGTGAAAGGAGAGAAGCGGCGCAATATCATCAATATTATAACCCCGGTTCAACACCTCCTCAAGATAGGCAATCCCCGTTAGAAAGGGGTAGGCCACGCCCTGGGCGGGAGTAGCACCGCATTCGCAGATATGGGTTCCGGAGACGCTCACGGTGTTAAACTTTGGAATGTGTTCGATACAATACTCAATGGTATCCCCAATCAATCGTATGGAAGGTTCGGGAGGAAAGATATAAGTTCCCCGGGCAATATATTCCTTGATAATATCATTTTGGATCGTCCCTCTTAATTTTCCGGGGTCGATCCCCTTCTTTTCAGCAGTGGCAATATACATGGCCAGAATAATGCTTGCCGTAGCATTGATCGTAAAGGAGGTGCTGATCTTGTCCAGGGGGATCCCCTCAAACATCTCCTCCATATCCTTTAAGGTATCGATGGCGACTCCCAGTTTGCCCACATCGTCTTTGGCGAGTTCGTCATCGGAATCGAGTCCCAGCTGTGTGGGGAGATCAAGGGCGAGACTGAGCCCGGTTTGCCCCTGATCGATCAGAAACTTGAAGCGACTGTTGGTATTTTCAGAGGTAGAGAACCCTGAATACTGTCGCATGGTCCAGAGCCTTCCGCGATACATCGAAGGATAAATACCTCGCGTATACGGAGGGCTTCCCGGTGCCCCTAGAGAAGCCTCGTAGTCAAACCCGGTTACATCCTCCGGCGTATAAAAGAGTTTAACCTTGGCTCCTGTATTGGTTTCCTTCCATTCGCTATCCATCTTCACAATGCCTTTCTTCCATTTTGTTTACATGCTGACCCATAGACCCAAACCAAACCTAAACAACTCCCTCCTGCCTCAGTTCTTCAATGTCTTCGGGCGAATAATTGAGCTTTTTTGTCAAGACTTCCTCGGTGTGTTGGCCCAACCGGGGAGGCGATTTAAAGGATTCCTGATCAATTTCAGACATCTTGATGGGGTTGCCAAGAATCTTAAGTTTTTTTCCATTTTCCATATCGATCTCGGGAACCATATTTCGGCTCAGTATCTGCGGATCTGAGAGGGCCTTGTCCACGGTATTGATGGGTCCGATGGCAACTTTTCCGTCCAGTATCTCCAGCCATTCCTCCCCGGTCTTTTTGGCAAATGCCTCCTGCAGGATATCATACAGGGCTTCCTTGTTTTTGAGCCGGGTTTCTCTGGAATTGAATCTTGGATCTGTACACATGTCAGGGTGCCCGATGCCTTTGGCAAGTTCGGCAAAGATCTTTTCTGTGTTGGCATCGATTACGACATCAAAGGTCTTGGTCTTGAAGGCCCCGATGGGATGGATTGATACGTGTCCCGACCCTACCGGTTTGGCTATTTCATTCCCGACGAGGTAATATTGACCCCTGTAGGCGAGGAGGGAGATCTGGCAGTCCAACAGGCTGATATCGATCTTCTGACCCCTTCCGGTGTGTTCCCTTTGATAGAGCGCAGACAGTATCCCGTTGGAGGCAAACAAACCGCCTGACAGATCACCCATGGGCGCTCCCATTCTGACGGGCATTCGTCCGGGTTCTCCGGTATAGCTCATAATTCCCCCCGCCGCCTGGATGATGAGGTCAAACGCAGGCCGGTCTTTGAGGGGACCGCTCCCGCCATAACCGGAGATGGAACAGGAGATAATGCGAGGATTTATCTCTTTCAGGGTATCATAATCGACGCCAAGTCTCTCGACAATCCCCGGTCTGAAGTTGTCAATCACCACATCCGACGTTTTGGTCAATTCATAAAAAATTTCCTTTCCCTTTGGGTTCTTCAGGTCGAGGGTCATACTCTTTTTATTCCGGTTCATGGCAATGAAATAAGCACTTTCGCCCTCGAAAAAGTAAGGCGGCACGCCTCGTGCCCCCTCGCCCACACCAGGTCTCTCGATCTTGATTACCTCTGCCCCCAAATCCCCCAGGAGCAAGGTGCAGTATGGCCCCGCCATAATTACCGAAAGATCAAGTATCCTCACGTTTTCCAAAGGTAAACTCATGTAAATCCCCCTCTTGTTTTTCTGATAAACAAGACCCCTTCAAGACTCTTCTTATCTGCGGCGTAATCCTTTATGGTATCTTCGGGAAAAAGAGACCCTCCCTCCTGCACGTCAAGGGGTTAACTTTATTCCCATTTGAGCAAGGTTTTCAATCTCATCTTCAAGATTTAATTCTTTGAGGCAGGCTACGGTTGGAATCCCGCTCGGGTCCCATTTCCTCAAGGGATAATATCTATCTAACAATTCCTCCAAACGGACGGTGTTTCCCATAGAAGGACCCTCCGGGAGAGGCTCATGTAAACTTCTCCAGGGGAGACTGTCGTCCGATCGGCTAAATCCTTCCCTCACATTAAACAGCCGCTCCAGAGAAAAGATCCTCCGGGTAATTAGGTCTGCCTCATAATGCTCACCCGTGACAGCCTCCAAGATCTTCAAACGGGAAGAATCATTTAGGCCGTATCGTGAAAAAGAGCAGATCACTAAGGAATCCATCAAACAGTAGCTATTTTGGTTCTTGTAAACCAGTTCGGGTTTCTCTTTGTTTGTTGTGAGGCCCAGGCTTTTTTCGCCTCCCAAGGTAGGCCCCGTTGAATGATTAGCGCCCGTCGGGGCTGTGGCATAAATAAGCCCCATACCCACCAGCGCTCTCGGATCGTAGGCGGCAAATCCCTTGCCTTTCGTCGACATGGCAAACCTGACGCTATCCTGACCAATCACATGGGCGGCTCGTGCGGCCCCACCGCTCAAAAGGGCTCCAATTCCCTTTTTTTGACCAATGGCCTCTATGGCCTCAATCAATGCATCGTCACTTCCAAATCTGAGATCAATCCCCCCTGTGTCTGCCTTGGTCAGTATCCCTCTTTCAAAACATTCCATGGCAAAGCCAATAACATTGCCCGTTTCA
>JABMQV010000337.1 GCA_013203065.1 Desulfobacteraceae bacterium
CAGCGAAACCGTTCAAGGAAAGATAAGTCTCAGTACTCTTTTATTTCCCTGAGACGATTACAGCTGAGTTCAATTCTTCTTGCCTTTGTGAGGATTCCCCACAAAGATGGCACTTTTGTGGGGAATTCCCTGAAAAAAAAGGATTAAGTATTGTTTCTTGACGTGGTAAAACTGACTAAATCTTTCGGTGGGTTGACCGCGGTAAACAGGTTGGATATTGCGGTTCATGAAGGTGAAATTCTTGGGCTTATTGGGCCCAACGGATCTGGAAAAACCACGCTGTTCAGCCTAATAACAGGCTTCCTGAAACCTGACTCAGGAGGTATATATTTCAAAGGCAAGGACATTACAGGCCTTAAACCCCATAAGATATGTGAAAGCGGTGTCGTCAGGACCTTCCAATTGGTCAGACCTTTTAGCAAGATAACAGCGGCAGAAAATGTAATGGTGGGTAGAATTTACGGAAGGAACCCGGCTCCAGGCTTAAGTGAGGCATTAGAGGAATCTAAGGAGATTTTGGGGTATGTCGGGCTTGGGGAGAAATGGGATATCGTTGCAGGGAAACTCACACTCCCTGATCGCAAGAGGCTTGAACTTGCCAGAGCCTTGGCAGCAAAGCCTCATTTGCTCCTGTTGGACGAAATCATGGCCGGTCTGAATCCAGCAGAGGCGGAGGAGGCCATAAAATTGGTCCGAAATATACGAGATTCTGGAGTGACTGTGATCATGGTGGAGCACAATATCAGGGTTGTTATGCGAATCTCCAGCAGAGTAACGGTGATCAGTTCGGGCGAAAAGATATTTGAAGGCCCTCCCCGGGAGGCGGGTAAAGATCAAAGGGTTATAAAGTCCTACTTGGGGAGGGCATAGCTTGCTTGAAGTAGACAGAATCGACGTCTTTTATGGAGATCTCCAGACTTTATGGGAGGTCTCCTTTTCGGTAGAGGAAAAGGGAATTGTCGCAATTCTTGGGTCTAATGGCTCTGGAAAATCCACTATACTTAAGACATTGGCCGGGTTGCTCGTGCCCTCAAGGGGAAGCATACGGTTCAATGGAATGCGTTTAGATACGTTATCAGCCCACAAAAGGGTAGCCCTGGGTATTTGTCTCGTTCCAGAGGGTAGGGGGCTTTTTACGGGGATGAGCATTTTGGAGAACCTTGAATTAGGCGCATTTAACACCGAGGCAAGAAAAAGAATGGAGGAAACGCTTGAATTTGTATACGGAATGTTTCCAATTCTTGAAAAGAGAAAAAAGCAGGAAGCCGGGACCCTGAGTGGAGGGGAACAACAGATGGTTGCCATAGCAAGAGGTTTGATGTCCAAGCCAAAGGTGTTGCTTCTCGATGAACCTTCTCTAGGTTTAGCCCCCTTGATTACTATGACCATTTTTGAGGCTATTGAGCAAGCCAACAGGTCAGGCCTGACAATGGTTTTGGTGGAACAGAATGTAAAGATGTCTTTAGAACTTGCGAACAAAGCTTACATCATTGAGAACGGATATATCGTTGGGCAGGGGGACGCCCATAGTCTATTACATGATCAACGCGTAAGAGATGCATATCTGGGAGTGGATGAATCCTAAAGTTGAATTGGATCCATGACATTTGAATTTATAATTCAAATTATTGTATTTGGCATTTTTGTAGGAGCACTGTACGGTCTAGCTGCAGTGGGGTTCAGTTTCATTTTTGGCGTTATGAGGATCCTGAATATCGCCCATGGAGAACTGATCATGTTGGGTGGCTACGTGGGTTTCTCTCTTTGTTCGTACTACAATATCGATCCCTTCCTTTCGCTACCCCTTGTTGCAATTGTTCTTTTTGTCTTCGGGGCAGCTCTCTATAAGGTTCTGTTTTCAAGAGTAATCAAGTTCAATGAAGAACTCCGGACCAATACTTCACTACTCATTTCCTTCGGCTTAATCCTGATACTGGAGCAGAGCGCCCTTCTTTCATTCAGTGCGGATGAGAGAAGTGTTGCCCCCTCCTATGCAGGACTGGGAATAGAGATTTTCAACATACAGTTTCCTTACATTCGAATGGGCATTGTGCTCGTCTCTCTGATATTGATTTTTGGTCTTCAGCTATTCTTACATAAGACATATTTAGGTAAGAGTATCAGGGCATCAGCGGAGAATTGGGAATCCGCAACCCTCGTGGGCATTAATATCAACCGAGTTTACCTGGTCTCCTTTTCCCTATCTTGTGCGTTGGCGGGTATGGCTGGGAGCATGATTGCGGTCGGTTATTCAATCAATCCTACGATGGGATTAGAGTGGATACTGAAGGCAATGGTTATCGCGATCATGGCCGGTGTGGGAAGCATCGGTGGTGCATTCATTGCCGGCGTCATGCTGGGAGTCGTGGAAACGGTCAGTTCAATCTATCTGGGACCATATATGCAGGGTGTCGGACTCGTCATCTTTCTCATGGTGTTGATGTTGAGGCCCCAAGGCCTGTTCGGAGCAAAGCAAGGAAGGGTTTGAAGTGCTTGTCAAGCGGAAGAATCTGTTGATAGGGGGTCTCGTTGTCGGGTCGTTATCTATACTGCCCGGTGTGGTTTCAAGAACAGACGTCTTAAATCTGTTATTTCTTGTATTTTTGTTTATTATACTGAGTGAGAGCTGGAATATCCTCGGCGGGTATGCAGGCCAGGTAAACCTGGGGCACGCATGCTTCTTTGGTTTGGGGGCACTGATAACCCGTCTCCTATGGTTCTCAGGTCTGCCACTCCTCTTAAGCCTGTTTCTGGGTGGTATGGCCGCCCTTGTTTTTGCTCTCATAATAGGTTTACCTGCCTTTAGGCTGAGGGGTGCCTACTTTATCATAGGCATGCTGGCTCTTGCAGAAATTATGAAAATCGTTGTGAGCAATGCGCTACCGACGATAAGTTCAATGCCGCCTAAATTCATTGCCTCCTACAGCCTTGTTCCTCGTTATTATCTGGCGCTTGCACTGGCTGTTGGGGTGGTGGCCATTGTACATCTTCTCAGCAATTCCAAACCGGGACTTGCGATGGTCGCTATAAGGGAAGGTGAAGATACGGCTGAAGCATCAGGAGTTAACACCTTCAAATACAAGCTAGTTGCGCTCGGGCTTAGCACCTTTTTGGCAGGTCTGGCTGGCGGGCTCTTCGCCTTTTTTCACGTGAGTTATTATCCGGCCCATCCCTTTAGTGTACACTGGACCTTCGATGCTTTATTCATAGCCTATATCGGAGGAATAGGCACCGTAGGAGGCCCTATCATTGGGACACTGTTCTACATAGGTTTGCGGGAGATATTTCCCCTTGTCCTACCTCCCGAAATCCATACCATCGTTTTTGGCATCTTGTTCATCCTGGTGATCCTACTCATGCCGAATGGCTTAGTGGAGCTGCCGAGAAAATTCCGGAGGTTTATGGCCGGTCCTAAACTACTAAGTCAATAAGGTAAGGTGGCAGCTCTCTACATTTGGCGAATCCGAAGTGTTGGGCTTGTCCTCTTAAGAA
>JABMQV010000338.1 GCA_013203065.1 Desulfobacteraceae bacterium
AGGCATTCGGTCAATGGAAGTTCTTGCTGGGTCAACTCCTTATAGCGGGGGTCGCGACCCGGATACCGTTCGTCCTTCTTTTCCAGGGCCGGAGGCCTTATATCATAGGAACGACGCCAGATAAGGACTTGCTCCTCACCATGTTCTTTGGCTGTTTCGGCCTTGTTAAGGCCTTGAAGTGCACCATAATGGCGTTCGTTCAGACGCCAGCTGCGATAGACCGGTATCCACATGAGGTCCATTTCATCAAGGGTGATCCAGAGGGTGCGGATGGCGCGTTTGAGCACCGAAGTAAACGCCATATCAAAGACATACCCGTCCTTTTTTAAGACCTGACCGGCCTCCCTGGCCTCTTCCACCCCCTTTTCCGATAGATCAACATCGGTCCATCCGGTAAATCGGTTTTCTTTGTTCCATGTGCTTTCCCCATGACGGAGTAAGACTACCTTATGCATTTTTTCCTCCCATCCCATTTTCGATTTTGGATTGCGGGTTTTTGGCTCAACTTTCCACCCCGGGCTCGCCTTATCTTCCCTCTCCGGTCATAGCCCCAGCAGGATCTGATTCTTGAGGGAACGGGACTCACCCGCTGCCATTACGACGATGGCCGGTTTTCCCCTTACAGGGCATTTGTTCTCGCAAATTCCGCACCCCACGCATCGCTTGAGGTCCACGAAGGGCAGTTTCACCTTGAGCTTTTTGCCGTCAGGTCCGGCCACCACATCATCATGAAGATATATGGCCTTTGGCGAGGTGGGGCAGTGTTCTTCACAGACGATGCAGGGTACGTTCCCTGACCAGGGCAGGCACCGTCCCCTGTCCACATAGGCAGAACCGATTCTTATGGGGCGTTTTATCTTTTCCCTGGCCGAGACTTCTGCGATGGCCCCGGTCGGGCAGACGCTGCCGCACAGGGTGCAGGTATACTCACAATATCCCAGGGTCATTATGAGATGGGGTGTCCAGAGCCCAGCCATGCCCGCCTCTCCCAGGGTTGGGTTGATGACGTTGGTGGGGCATGCCTTCATACAGAGCCCGCACCGCTGGCAGAGTTCCAAAAAGTCTCGTTCCTCCAGAGAACCCGGGGGCCTGATCAAACGGGGATCGGACACCCTGTGTATTTGGCCGTCAAGCCTTGCCAAAAGGGGGAGTGAAACACCAGCCACCACCCCCCCCAGCACGGCGCGACGGCCCATGTCAGGGCCTTTGTTTGATCTGAGCGACCGTTTGAACCCAAAGGAGAGGGCCTTCTCGGGACAGGAATCAAAACAGTTGAAACAGACGAGGCATTCCGAGTTCTCCCATTGCTGACCGGGCTCGGGAGAGGCGGCTCCCTGGCAGTTTCTGGTGCACTGTTTACAATCCGTGCATTTCTCTTGGTCCTTTGCCAACTTCAGGATGCCAAACCTGGAGAATATTCCCAAAAGCGCCCCGAGAGGACAAAGTATCCGGCACCAGAAACGCGGCTTGAGCCTGCTGAGAAAAAGGAGCAGAAGAAAGAACACACCGATAAGCCACCCCGTCTTAAAGGACTGATAGCCATAACCGAATACGGGTGAAACCAGGACCTCCGCGCTGTAGCTCAGAAGGTTCAATGTTTTGATGTCACTTTGGGCCATAAGGTCAAAGCCTTCTTTGAGGCCAATCCCGACACCGGGAAAGACGGCCTGGGCCAAAGAGCGGAAAAGAAGGGAAATGGGATCCATGATCCCTGCGAAGTTGACTCCCAGGAGGGCAGCAACAAGCACTGTTATGAGAAGAAAGTACTTGACCTTTTGGGCCGGGGTCCTCTGGTTGGCCTCGATCATCTGTTTTCCCTTGAGTGCGGGTCTTAGGGTACTGACCATATGGTGCAAAGTGCCAAAAGGACATATAAAGCCGCAAAAAACTCTGCCCAGGAAAAAGGTCACGAAGAGTATCCCCATGGCCCAAAGGGCGCCTCTTAGCCAGATGTGCCCGGAAATGAGGGAGGTGAGCCATACGAGGGGATCAAGCTGGAAGAAAAATGTGATGGGATAACCCAACCGGATATCCTGTTCGGTGGCGAAGTCCAGGGAATAATCCAGGTAGATGTCCTGGGGAAGACGAGTTTCCACCAAGAGGAAAAAAAATAGGATGAGAAAGAAGGCCTGGCTGACTCTTCTTATCCAGACGAGATGTCTTGCCTTCACAGGATCACCTTCTTCTGATCCAATTTGTGAAGATCGTAGGTCCCGAGGCCTTGCTTTTCCCCAAGGCGGATAAAGCCTATCCGTTCCGGTTGAAGGCCAAAGAGTTGAGCGGCCCTGGCATCTGCAGCAATCGGATCATTACTCAATATGAGGCGGTTCTTGGTTTCCACGTCAGACGCGCTCCCGCCTGAAGGGCCGTTCCTTACCATGATCCGGGTGGCATCTATCAGGGTGATCGTGGGTTTAAAGAACTGGGCCAGATCCACAATTATCTGGTGAATATCCTGGTGAAGGGCATTCCTTCTACCGCCCACGGCGCCGATCCAGTTTTTCATCCCAAGGGTCAGTTTACTCAAGACATGGTCCTTGGCGACCGGCAGATTGATTACCTTGTCGGCCTCCTTCAATGGGACAAAGACCGGCCATACATCCAATCGACGTCCCCCGATCTTCATGTCCCGCATAAGGGAGGATCTGGGATAGACCAGATCCGCCCCGGTCTTTTTTGCCACCATCCCTGCGCCCGTAATGGCAAAACAGCGCCTGGCATCATTGATGGTATTGTCGGCGATCCTGACCTTTTTGGCGCCGGCGTCCAGGCACAGCTCAATGACCGCCTCCAGGACCTCGGGATTGGTTGTGGCCGCAAACCGGGGGGCCCTGGCCCATGAGATATTGGGTTTGACGACCACCACATCACCCTTTGAGATGAACGTTTCAATCCCGCCTGCGGCATCAAATACCTTTCCTGTAAGATCCTTAACGGAGTACCCCGTTGTCTGACCTTCCCCTTCAACCAGAAACCCCTCTTTGCCGGGGCTGGCCCAGGCGGAAAAGGGTGTCTGAAACGGCCATGCCATGGTTCCCGAAATGGCAACGCCCCCGGATATCCGAAATAGCTTCTTTATCCATTCCCTTCGCGTAATTGGGTAGTCCACAGGTTACACCTCTTTAATGACCGCCCTCATAAATGCGGGCAGATCATCCGGCTTCCTACTGGTTATCAGTTTTCCATCCACCACCACTTCCTCGTCAACCCAGTTTGCGCCCGCATGGATCAGATCATCTTTGATAGCGGACACTGAGGTTACCTTGCGGCCTTCCACTATCTCGGCCGATGCCAGCATCCACCCGGCATGGCAGATGGCCGCAACCACCTTCTGTGCCTCAAAGAGGTCCTTTACCAGGCTGACCATTTCTGGGTAACGACGCATGTAATCAGGCGCGTACCCACCGGGAATGATGATGCCGTCATATTCTGAAGCCGGAATATCACCGGCACTGGCATCTACCTTTATTTTGGTTCCCGACTTGCCGGTATATTCTTCGGCGCTGCCGGATCCCACCACCACCACCGTTGCCCCTGCCTCCTTCAGCCTGTAATAAGGGTACCAAAATTCCAGGTCATTAAAGATTTCTTCCACCAAAATAATTATCTTCTTCCCTTTCAGTTCCATCTCTTGCTCCCTTTTCATTTTGTGTTATGCGTTTTTCCTTGATGTAAAGAAAGAACAGATCGCTTTTGCTGACGCTCCAAGAAGTCCTGCTCTGTTTACCATAACAATGTCGCATTTGCAATGGCACCCGTGCCTTGTACCCACGGGACCGGGATAACTATAAGTTTCTTTCTTGCTAGACGATGTGGAAAAATGGTTGCTTGCTATGATCAGATGGTATGAAGTAATATGTCAGGCGGGAACGGCCTATCGGCCCCAGTAAGACAGAAGAAGGTCTTGGGGCATAATGTTATGGCCCTCATCGAGGGGTTGTCGGGGAATTGACTTGGCAGACAAGAGGATCACATTTGTGGTAAACCCCAATTCGGCC
>JABMQV010000339.1 GCA_013203065.1 Desulfobacteraceae bacterium
ATAATCAATCAGACATGGAGGAACGCTGATGCTCAATCTCAAAGATATTTTATCACATCTCACATACGTAAAGGCCTGCAAACTCCTGGGCCCCCAGGGGGAAAAACTCATCCGGGCCGGGGGTAAATATGACATTGACCTTACTGACCAGGTGAAGCTCAACAATTCGTTGTTTCGTGTGGATTTTGGGGAAACCTCTGTTTCGATACAGTTGGACGACGGGAAAGATCATCGTCTGAATATCAGCTGCAGTTCATGCACAACCTCTTGTGAACACGAGGGTGCGGCGTTTTCTTTAATCCTGGAAGAAAAGCTGGCCCTTGGACTGGCTGCACCACCGCCCGAAAAGGTCCCGGTTGAGAGTCTCAGCGATGAAGAATTGGTCCAAAACGCCATCCAAGAACGGGCCGAAAGGGCCATGACTCAAAAGATGAGAATCAATTCCGTTAGTTCCAAGGAGTTATGGACAGATTACACGGTTGTCAACCGTGCTTCCGGCAAGACCTATCGGGTTGCGCTCCGGGGCTGGGAAAGGGGGGAGTCCTATTGTACCTGCCCTGACTTTCGAAAAAACACGCTTGGTACTTGCAAGCACATCTTGCACGTAATTGACAAGGTCGAGAAGAAGTTCACGAAAGCGGCGTGTGAAACCCAGTTTAGCGTCAAGGACACCTGTGTCTATGTTCGCTACGGCAAAGCGCTTGAATTGCGGATGCTCATCCCCGAAGACCTTGACAAAGAGGTCTCCAAGGTCCTTGCTCCCCTGAAGGGGAAGCCCATCAAGGATATCAGAGGACTGTTGGAAAAGATCAGGATCGTCGAGAACCTGGGTCATGAGGTTACCATCTACCCCGACGCCAAAGAATTCATCAACAGGGCCCTTTACCACGAAAGGGTCAGTGCCAAGGTCAAAGAAATCCGGAGGGACCCCAAGAATCACCCGTTACGGAAGAGACTCCTCAAGACCGACCTCCTGCCCTACCAGCTGGACGGAATTGCCTTTGCCGTGGGGATCGGCCGGGCGGTTCTTGCCGATGATATGGGATTGGGCAAGACCATTCAGGGGATAGGGGTGGCAGAACTATTGAGCCAGGATGCGGGTGTTGAAAAGGTCCTCATCATTTGTCCGGCATCTCTGAAATCGCAGTGGCGGCTTGAAATTGAACGTTTCTCTGATCGCACCTGCCAACTTGTTCTCGGGAGCGCCCAGGAGAGAGCAGATCAATATGACAATTCACAGTTTTTTACGATCTGCAATTACGAGCAGGTGCTCCGGGACATCAATTCCATCGAGCGAGTCCCCTGGGACCTCATCATTCTGGATGAAGGGCAACGGATCAAGAACTGGGAGACCAAGACAAGCCAGATGATCAAGAGCTTGAAATCTCCTTTTGCTCTGGTCCTTTCAGGCACACCCCTTGAAAACCGGCTGGAGGACCTTTTCTCAATCGTCGAATTCATAAATGACCGCCGTCTGGGACCGGCGTTTCGGTTCCTCAACAAATACCGGGTGACGGATGAGAAGGGTAAGTTGTTGGGTTATAAGAATCTTGATGAGCTTCGCAATACCCTCAAACCTGTTCTGCTCCGCCGCACGAGAAAAAAGGTGATGAAAGAACTGCCGCCCCGAACCAATGAAATTAGAAGAATACCGCCCACCGAGGAGCAGATCGACCTCCATAACGGGCACAAGAGGATTGTCAGCACCATCATTTCCAAGAAGTATATTTCCGAAATGGACCTCCTGAGGCTTCAAAAGGCGTTGCTCATGTGCCGGATGGCCGCCGACAGTACGTTTCTGGTGGACAAACAGCCTCCCGGTTATTCCAGCAAGCTGGAAGAACTGGACACACTACTGAGCGAAATGATGGCGGAAGAAGACCGGAAAATCGTGCTCTTTTCCGAGTGGACCACCATGTTGAACCTGATTCAACCCTTTTTGGAAAAACATCAATTAAACTATGTAAGGCTGGATGGTTCTGTTCCCCAAAAAAAACGTCAGGGACTGATACATCAATTTCAGAGAGAAAAGGATTGCAGACTGTTTATCACCACCAATGCCGGCGCCACCGGGCTGAACCTCCAAGCGGCCAACACCATCATCAACGTGGATCTACCCTGGAATCCAGCGGTGCTGGAACAAAGGATAGGCCGGGTTCATCGCATGGGGCAAAAAAGACCGGTGCAGGTGTTCATCCTGGTCACAGAGGATACCCTGGAGGAGAGTCTTCTGGCCACACTGGCGGCCAAGCAGCAGTTGTTCCTCGCCGCACTGGACCCTGCCAATCCTGCTACGGAAATTAATCTTGCCAGTGGCATGGATGAGCTAAAGCGGCGTCTGGAGATTCTCCTCGGCGCGAAACCCGATGCTCCCCAAGACGAAACCATGAAGGAACAGACGGAAAAAGAGGCGG
>JABMQV010000340.1 GCA_013203065.1 Desulfobacteraceae bacterium
AGTTATGATCATTCAAATCTATGAAATTCAAACTCCCCATGAAGCAGAGAAGTGCATTGAATTAGGCGTGGATAACCTCGGGAGTGTCATACTCAGAAGAGATGAGTGGCGGATACCCGCCCTGAGGGAGAGCATTCGCCTTTCCGAAGGAACATCTGTCAAAAACAGCGTGATACCCCTCTTCCAGGAGAGTGACACCCTTTACCGGGCCCTGGACTACTACCGGCCGCATTACGTTCATCTTTGCGACAGTCTCACGGACGAGGAGGGTCAGGAAAGAGATCTTACCGGATTCCTTGAATATCAATCCGACCTCAAAAAAAAATTTCCTGAAATAGGCATTATTCGCTCCATACCCGTTCCAGAGAAGGATGGCCCCTCCGAGTTCCCCTCCGTCAAGATAGCCGGCTCGTTTGAATCCCTGACCGACGTTTTTCTGATCGATACCTGGCTCGAAAATGAGCCTGTGACTGGCTATATCGGCATCACCGGAAAGACGGCTGACAGAGAGATCGCCGGCAACCTGGTCATTCAAAGCGAAATCCCGGTACTCCTGGCCGGGGGCCTTTCCCCCGAGAACGTCTACGAAGCGATCATGAAGGTAATGCCCGCTGGTGCGGACAGTTGTTCCGAGACCAATCTGAAGGATGGAAAGGGAAACCCCATTAGATTCAAGAAAGACTTTCAGAAGGTGGCGCAATTTGTAAAGGAAACAAGGAGGGCGGAGGAAGAGGTCCAGGAGAGAATGGATGACGTTCTGGAAGAGCTGAGAGATTTTAAATCGGAATTGAAGGAACGCGAACTGGCCTTGCCTCCCCACTCCGTAAGACCCCATCAACTATTGGCGATTGAGGACCTGGAAGATAAGATCGCCCAAAAAGAAAAGGAACTGGAGACCTACGAGAAGATCCTGACACCATAAGACCAATCTCCTTCCGGCATTGACAAACTGCCTGTTATCCTCTATTCATTCACCTCCCTTGCCACCCCTCCGGCTCCTGGCAGAGGAGTGAGAAAATCCAATGCCAAAAGGGGATCAAACAGGCTATTGTGGTCTTGGGGGGATTATACCTTTCAAGGCCTCGATGATCCCGCAATCAGGGGACTTTTCGACCGGAGGCTCTTGGTTTATCCTGGGCCAGAGCGCACAGCCCGGCTCTGGGGACCCTGGTTCAATATTCGAGCCTGCGAAGAAAACAGAACCAGGCGAACGTTTAGACTTGCAAAGCCCCGGCTTTCTTTGTATCCTGAAATTGTTGGCCAATCATTTCAAAAGGGTAGGGAAACGATCCAAGGGTCGTTATTTGGGATATCCAGGAGATTATGGAAAACCAGAACGTGGTGAGGATATTAATCGTAGACGACGAGCCGGCTGTCTGTGATGTGCTGCAAGAGTTTCTTGCTGAAATAGGTTATGAGGCGGACACCGCCCATAACGGAGAAAAGGCATTAGAGATACTTTCTGCCCAACGCCACGACCTAATGCTCCTGGATCTCAAGATGCCCGGGATAGGGGGCCTTGAAGTACTCAAAGAGATAAAAAAGAGATCCTATCAGGTGGGTGTGGTTGTCATCACCGCTTTTCAAGACCTGGACCTGGCAAGAGAGGTCATAAAACATGGTGCCATAGATTATTTAAACAAGCCCCTTGATCTAAAACTAATCGCTTCCACCATCGACTTTGCACTCAAGAAACAGAAGGTAATCAAAGAGGCCGCGCAGTCGGACGCATAAATCAGCCCATCACCTATTGTTCCCCTTGGATGCGATTCTTGAGATGAGCGTAAATACCCCTAATGATCTCCTCTGAAACTCCTGCCATGGCCTGACTCATGGCCTCAGCCAAGGCCCTTGGGTTCTTTCGTTTACACAACTCGGTTTTTCCATAGGTCTTCTGGAATAGAACCCTCTTGCTGATATCCGGTTCATTTTCTGCCATCAAAGTAATACTCACTGCCAAGACTGCCTTCCAGCTCTTCTCAGTATCCCATTCAAAAAACTGATCCACCGAACCTTCCACCGCAAAGGAAGACGGAAAGGTGCTGTCGTATGGAAGAACCGCCTTAAAAAGACCGGATCGTTTCATATCCCTGCTCAGGAAATAGGTGACAAGATCCCCGGGGTTGGCACGCCATTTACGATAGATATAGGCATCTCTTCTAAATGCCTTGTCCCTGTAAATCATCTGATCGGTATTGTATGCCGGGGCAACGCTGAAGCGAACCAGTTTGATAACAAAAGGGAGCGGTTGGAGACCTGAAATCTTGGGAGGCTCATATTCAAGTGTATAGAACTCGATCTTTTCTCTTGGCTCCTTGAGGCTCGCACAGGCACCCATAAATAGGACCAGGAGTAGGATAGACACCCTTTTGTACCAATTCATAGACAATCTCCCTTATTCTCCGTTGGGCATTGGCTCCACTTTCCTGGGAACAGGGGCCTCCCCGAATAACAGTTGAGACGGCTGATCAGCAACGAGTTCTATTAGACGGTTCAGGTTTTCGGTTGTCTTTTCCAGGTTCTGGGCTACCACCAAAAGGTAACGCCTAAGATACGCAAGTGAATCGTCTGTCCCACTGGCCAGTGACGCCCCTTTCTCCAGGAAGATGTTTGCATTTTCCATGGCCTTCTCAAGATCCTCAACCGCTCCTCTGACAGGTTGCCGGTTCTCTTTAATGATCCCCTCAACCTCTGCAAGGGTGCTTTCCATCTGGCCGATGCTCTTCTCCGCTTTTTGCATCAAAGTATTGAGAGAGAGCCCTGCTTCGCCAAAGGTGTTTTTCATCTGGCCAATGCTCTTCTCCGCCTCACGCATCAAAGTATTGAGAGATCGCCCTGCCTCGCCAATGGAGGCCAAAATTCTGTCCCATTTTCCCCTATCAAGGATATGGTCTATTCTTTCTAAAGAAGACATCAGGCGGGAGGAAATACCCTTTACATCGGCATCGGCAATCATCTGGTTCGCGCTGTCAAGGGTCAGCTTTACCTTCTCAGAAATTCCCTTGAGATCCAGGGACCCTATCTCTTTCAAGACGTCATCAATACCCTTCAGCAATTCACTGATCTCGGATGGTTTTGAAGCCACCACGGGATATTCTGATGGAAAGCTGATGCGGGGAGAACGGTCAGGTTCTCCCTTTTTTTTCAGGTCAAGTTCCACAAACATGCTCCCGGTGATCCCCACATCCTTCAACTGGGCCACGATGTCGCTCCCCGGGGCCTGATCGGATTCGAGCTCCAAGACCACCTGTATTAGTTTTGAATCCGGGGCGACTCCTATATTTTTCACCCTGCCGACACTTACGCCCCTGTATTTTACCGGAGAGTCCTTTTGAAGCCCCTGGACTGATTCATTGAAATAGGTCACATAGAAACGTCCCTTCTCCAAGAAACGGGACATACCCAGCCAGATAATGGCCACGAGGGTGATGCCAATCCCGCATGCAACAAAGAGTCCAACAGCAAGTTTTGCCTTTTGGGAAGCCATACTTGATCCAACGCTCAAGCCAGGGCCTTGTCCTCGGCCCGGGGATTAAAAAACCGTTTTACGAATGGATTCTGGCTGTAATCCTTCAGATATCTGGGTTCACCTTCGGCGATGATTCCCTTGGTACGCTTATCCAGCATGATGACCCTGTGCGCCACCGCAAAGATGCTTGTAAGCTCATGGGTCACAATAACCATCGTGGTTCCAAGGGCCTTGTTCAGATGGATAATAAGGTCGTCCAGTTCGGCTGAGGTCACCGGATCGAGACCTGCTGATGGTTCGTCAAAAAACAGGATCTTGGGGTTAAGGGCCATGGCCCTTGCCAACCCTGCTCTTTTTCTCATACCACCGCTCAATTCAGAGGGAAGATGGTGTTCATAACCCACCAGATTAACCAGATTCAGCTTCATCCTGACCATTGTCTCTATTGATTCGTTTGGCAGATTCGTATATTCCTTGATGGGTAATGCGATGTTTTCGGCCAGTGTCATAGAGCCCAGAAGGGCAGCGCTCTGGTAAAGGACCCCGATTTTTCTAAATACCCTTTGTAAGGTTGTCTCTTCACAGCTGGAAATGTCATCACCATCAACGTTTATTCTCCCAGAATCGGGTTGAATAAGCCCTATTATGTGTTTCATCAATGTGCTTTTGCCGCACCCGCTTCCCCCCAAGATGACGAATATCTCTCCATCATAGACGTCAAAAGATACATGTTCCAGGATAACCTCCTCCCCGTATTTTGCAACCAAATCTTTGACGCTGATAATGGTCTGTCTTTCCATCAGCTATCCTATGCTACCCCCAGTATCGGAGAATAACGGCAAATAATGAATCAGAAAGAATGATCAAAAAAATGCTGCTCACAACGGCGGAGGTTGTGGCCTCGCCAACAGAGGCGGCCCCTCCCCTGACCCGGAACCCCCTGAGACACCCAATCCAGGCTATGAGGAGGCCGAATACACCGCTCTTAACAAACCCCCATAAAACGTCAAAGAGTTTCAAGGTCTTGATGGTTTGTTCGATGTAGGCATTGGCGGTCAAATCAAGCATGAAGACCCCCACCACAAGCCCCCCAGCCATTGCAAACAGGTCGGAGAACAACGTCAGAATCGGCACCATACTCACCAAGGCAATGACCTTGGGCACCACCAAGAAACGGGTCGGATCAAAACCCATGGTAAAGAGCGCATCGATCTCTTCAGAGATCTTCAT
>JABMQV010000341.1 GCA_013203065.1 Desulfobacteraceae bacterium
TATTCCATTTCACCATCAAAAATGTGAATTTATTTTTGCGTCAATCCTTAACTTTCAAACCTTTGCCTATCGCTTCCTGTTCAGACAATCCAATCTTAGCTATTTCAAAATCAATCGTAGCCATTCCTATGGGCAAGAGCTTCAGCTCGACCTTATTATCCATC
The DNA here is from genome assembly GCA_013203065.1 of Desulfobacteraceae bacterium. The sequence goes on from JABMQV010000341.1 coordinate 165, forward strand.
CTCTGACCCATCAGCAGTTCCGCCAAAACTCTTCCACTATAGGCAGCCAAGTGAGAACGATAAGGGATATGGTTTCCGCTTCGAATATCGCCCACAAAGAAAATATTCTGGATAGAAGACTGAAAGGTTTCTGAAATATGAGGCCCATCCCCTTCCATCTCTATTTTGACCCCTTGAACGCATTCAAGGTTCGTCTGTCTACTAAAAGCATTAACAAGAAATTCGCATTCAAAACGATCATCCCCTTTCTGATCATCAGAAAATTCAACTACTAATTTATCCTCTTTGGCGGCCTTTATAAAACTTTTTAACTCAACATTTTTGCGGACCTCTATGTCGTGAAATTCGAGCATCTCTTCTACGGTTATTCCGAGCTGTTCGCTGCCGTAAGAAACCACAGATTCCAGGGGACACAACAAAACAACCCCTGATCCCAATAAATGGTAAAAACAGGCTAGCTCCACAGCGGGACTGTCGAATCCCCATATTACGATTGACTTAGGAATTCTGTCGAGTCCCATAGCCATTACTCGATCTGCTCCGATCAAACGTTCCTTGGTATTTTCAACTCCAGGGACATCAAGAGTCGTGAATGTAACCCCTGAGGCCACGATAAAAGTCTCAACACTCTTGAATGTTTTCTTTTCATCAGTTCCTTTTATCTCCACCCTATGGGGATCAATGACTCTCGCTGTTCCCTCAATAAGCTCAATGCCGTTCCTTTCATAATTTTCTCTGATGTCTGATTGCAGAGGGGTTCTCAATTAGTTTTTTCCGGGTTGACGCCAAGGCATGGAAATCGATTTCAGGAAGCTTGTTAAATAACCGATGCCTTTGTTTTATTTCTGAAAAATATTCCCTAAGCTTTAGGAAATGAAGCATAGAATGGGTTGGAATACAGCCCCTGTTAACACATATACCCCCTATTGGCCCCCTTTCAATGATGGTAATGCTCTTTGCACCTAATTGGGCCAATCGAATGGCGGCAGCGTTGCCGGCAGGGCCAGTTCCAATAATGAGAAATCTAATATCAAATTCATCAGTCTTTTTCATTGCGTGGGCCTTCCTATAGCTTAATCTGCCGCATCAAGTGGCGAGTGCAATGATAGCCTCTTACAATCAACGTTTCAATTTTTGACCATCGTTTATTTGATATTTTGACCGGGCAATCATCTTCTAATAGTAAGCCCAATATCGAATACGCTATGACAGCTCGGGCAAATGAAAAGCCATTTGGTCATGTTGCCATCTTTCTTGAACATATTATGGAAGCCGTCTTTATACCCACATTCGGGACATTCCTTAAACTCGTCCTTCATCACGATCGATTTCACTTCGTAACCCATTTTATACCTCCCAGACCGATGCTATCTCAGTAAAGGTAGCGTGTTAGCCCCCTGGGGTATGACTGTTATCTTAGAGTCGTCTTTCCCGCACATGTCATATGCCAGTCCCATCGCTTCATTTATGGAGGCAGCCGGATGCAGGCCAGCCTTTCTGGAATGACCACGTTATCCCCGGGCTTGACGATTGCTTTTTCAACATGAACCTGGACAAAAAAGAGTCGTTTTTTAGTAAATCACTTTTTCTTGTTTCAGCCTTTCTATTTCCCCCGCGGACAGCCCCAAAAGTTCGCCAAACACATACTCGTTGTGCTCTCCGAGCAGGGGGGCATGCCGGTTGATTTGCGCCGGGGTTTCGGAGAGTCGCCAGGGCGGAGCGATGACCCAGTCCTTGCCGATGACAGGGTGCTCCACCTGGCGAAAGACACCCCGATCGCGGATGTGGGGATCATTGAATAGCCCTTCACTGCTAAGCGTCGGAGCAGCGGCAACACCTGCCTTTTGAAGGCACTCCATTAATTCATAGCCTTCTTTGTCCATGGTCCAATCTGAAATCATTCGGTCAAGCTCGTCCTGGTTTTTGTAGCGGTCTTCGGGGATGGCAAACCGCTGGTCCTCTAAGAGATCGAGTCGACCCATGGCGCTGCAGAGGCCTTCCCATTCCCGATTAGTGGCCACGGCGATGCTGATCCATTTATCTTCGCCGGCGCAGCGGTAGCAGTTATGGGGGGCAATGCGGTAGCCTTTGTTACCTCTGCGTGTCTGAATCCTCTGGTTCATCACATAGTCCAGAATCACGTCTCCGATGAGCACAGCAATGCTTTCCTGGGAGGCCATGTCGACGTACTGTCCCTTGCCGGTACGTTGTTTTTGCACCAGGGCGGCCAGTATGGAAGCCGCTGCCGTGGTGGCGCTCCGCAGGTCAATAGCGCCCATGAAATTACTGGGAGGCCAGTCCTCATAGCCGGTGATGTAAGAAACACCGCCCAGGGCCGCAAAAGTAGGGGCATAGCCCACATATTCCCGTTCCGGCCCTTTTTGTCCGCAGGCCGAAGACGAGAGGTAGATCAGGTCTGGCTTTATTTCCCGCAGGGCATCATATCCCAGCCCGAGCCTGGGCATCACGCCGGGCCGCATATTCTCCACGACCGCATCGCTCACCGCAACCACCTTTTTGGCAAGGTCTATGGCCCGGGGCGATTTCAGGTTTAGGGTAATACTCTTCTTGTTGAGGTTGATGTTGTTAAATACCTCTGATTCGTCAGGCCCGGAGAATTGTTTCCCTGTGCTGAAGGAAAGTTTTCGGGAATGATCCAGCCGCATCCTGCTTTCCACCTTGATGATTTCAGCACCCAGAAAACCGAGGAGGCAGGCGGCGTATGGGCCTGCCCAGGCCGATGTAAACTCCGTAAGCCTTACACCCTTGAGTGGTCCTCCATTCATTTCAGATGACTCCTTCCGCTTTAAGCACTTCCAGTTCTTTTCTTTCATAGCCCAGTCGTTCGCAGTATATCTCTTCATTGGATTCGCCAAGGAGCGGGGCAGTACGTTCAAACTGCCAGGGGCTTTCGGCGAATCGAGATGCGGATGAGGGCATTTTTAAAGAGCCCATGAGCGGATGCGTCACATCCACGAAAAAATCCCTGGCTTTAAGCTGTTCCGAGGCCATGAGGTCTTCCGCCGACCTGCTGGGCGAGACGGGACAGCCCAGTGCCTGACCCTTTCGGAATATCTCCTCTTTGGTATGCTGGGTGGTCCACTCAATCAGCAGATTATTTATGGCTTCGGCATGCTGGGCGCGGGCTTCCCGATCCCTGCACCAAGGCTCTTTGGACCACGCCGGATTCCCAATGAGCGTCATAAGGGCATCCCACTGGTGTTCCTCCGGCGTGATGACCACGATATGCCCATCCCTGCACGGGAGGACACCTCCCGGCATGCGCGTCTTGTTACCCGTTCGGGTCATGACTGTCTGATCGTTGGCATAGGTGACACTCTCTACCCGCTGCATGGAGATCAGGGCCTCCTGCTTGCTCATGTCGATGTGCTGTCCCCTGCCAGATACACCCTTCCAATAAAGCGCGGCCAGCACCGCCAGCACCGCCACCAGTCCCGGGTCGCAGTCGCTGGTGTGCCCGCCCGTCTTGACGGGTGGTCTGTCCAGGTGGGGGGAGAGAAGGGGGAGCAGATAGGCCTGACCGCTGGCATGGGACATATTCAGGGCGCGACCCTTGTAATCCCGGTACGGTCCGGTGAGCCCGAAGGGGGTAATGGACATGACGATGAGACCGTTGTTGATGGCACTCAGGTCTTTATAGCCGAGGCCCATCCGTTCCATATCCCCGGCCGGGTGATCTTCCACCAGGATGTCCGTACTCTTGGCCAGTTTCAAGAAGATCTGTTTTCCTCTGGGCTTTTCAGGATCAAGCGTGATTCCCCGTTTGTTGGTGTTGAGGTAGAGAAAAAGGCCGCTCTTTTCCGGATGGGGTTTGTCCTCAGGAAACGGGGGCATTCGCCTGGCCGGGTCTCCATTTACGGGTGGCTCGATCTTGATCACCTCGGCTCCCAAATCGGCCATTATTTTTGTGCAGTAGGGACCGCTCACCAGAGAACTGTATTCCAGGATTCTTACGCCTTCCAGCGCGCGTTCGTGCAATCCTTTTGTTTTCTTGTGGACTTCTGAGGTACGTATGGTTTCATCCTCCCTTCTGATAGACGGAAACGATGTTTGGTTTTATACTGAAACTGATGTTCAGAATCCAGGTTTCCCCCTCTCGGTTGCTTCCACCAGCGGAGGGGGGAAGTATTTTTGACGGGGTCTAGTGGAGTGACAAAATCATATTGATCCTGCACCGGCCCTGAGGAAGGGCTTCAACCGCGATCACTTCCAGGTGATTTTGGGCGCCTTTCGCTCGGGCAGCCGGTAATATTTCGTTTTGGGATGACCAACCATTACAATCAAGAGTTCCATGTGATGTCATCTCCTTGATTTTATTAATGGGCGTGAGATCCAATTTCATCGGGTGCAACGACCACAAGAACATCATCAAAGTTCCGTGGTTCTCTCCCATTGAGACGGAATTTAAGACAAAACAGAGGCCGTGTCAAATAATAGAGGAAGGTAGATAGGCTTATACGTTATTTTTAAAAACCTCCTGTGATAGGCAGTTTTCATGCCAAAATGGGCGGTAAATCCATTTTGATAGAGCGGATCCGAGAAACAGCCAAATACCCCTCCGGAATCTTTCTGTTCTCTCCCCGAGCTTATTGGGAAGTTGCGAAATTTTTTCGAAAGGATAACGGCGTTTGAAAATGACAGAAAAAGAAATAATACCCGGTTGGTCAATCAGGGCGGCGGTGTCCCAACCAGTCCTTACCCTGAATGAAGAAGCGTACGGGGGCCTTTGGCGGTTGTTCAGAATGCTGAACACAAAATGCCCAATTGAACGAAAATTCCCCCCTTGACTTGAGAGGCCGTCAAAAATCGAGAGAAAAGAAGATATAAAAGCGTGCCGCCATGAAGGTCCAGCCATACACACTGCCGCAGCAATGCATGGTATTTTTGGTCTTAAAATAAAAGTCCAGCGCTGTGGAATTGACAATTGTCACCCACCTAATATATTTATCTTACAAGTCTCCCTTATCATCAATCCTATCGGAGTCCTTTATGGCTGAAGATTTTTACAAGATCCTGGGGGTTTCAAAGAGTGCGAACCAGGAAAAGATAAAGAAGGCCTATCGCAAACTGGCCAGGAAATGGCATCCTGACATCAATCCCGGCAACAAAGAGGCGGAGCAGAAGTTTAAGGAAATATCCAGGGTTTATGACTGCCTCGGTAACGAGGGAAAAAGGAAGCTCTATGACGAGTTCGGAGAAGAGGGTCTCCATGCAGGGTTTGACGCAGAAAAGGCCAGGGAGTATGCCCAGTGGAGTTCATTTCAGGGCGGGGCGCAGGGCCAGGCTGGTGACGGATTTGGCCGATACCAGAGCTATGAGGACATCTTTGGTGATTTATTTGGCGCAGGCACGGCGGGAGGTGGTTTCAGGACGACCGCGGCATCCAAAGGGAGGAATGCTGAACATGAGATGACCATTGACCTCATTTCGGCGCTAAGGGGTTTTGAGACCGAACTGGCCATGCAAAAGGTAAAGACATGCCCCGGTTGCCAGGGTTCCGGGATGGACCCAAGTTCCACCATAGACACCTGCCCCGCATGCGGCGGTTCGGGCCGGCTGGACGTGGCAGAAGGACCGATCCACTTTACCAAACCCTGCCCCCAATGTAACGGTCACGGTCAGACGGGAAAGCCCTGCACCCAATGCGGGGGTAGCGGCCGGGTCATGGGTACGGAAAAGATCCGGGTGACCATTCCCAAGGGCGTGAAAGAGGGGTCAAAGGTCCGAGTGGCAGGCAAGGGGGAGCCGGGCCGCAACGGTGGGCAGCCCGGAGATCTTTATTTGATTATTCACCTGAAGCCCCATCCTTTCTTAAAAAGGAAAGGGGATAATCTTACCATGGAGGTCCCGGTCACTGTACGGGAGGCGATGGCTGGTGGGACCATCAGGATTCCCACGACGGACGGGCAGGTTAACCTCAAGGTGCCCCCAAGGAGCCAGAGCGGGCAGACCTTGAGGTTGAAGGGGAAGGGGGCTGTTAATATCAAGACAAAGAAAAGGGGAGATCTCCTGGTAAAATTGGTTGTGAAGGTGCCCAAGACGGAAGACAAGGATATTCTGGAAGCGGTGCAGAAGATGGATGGATTGTACGAGGGGGACCTGAGAAAGGATATCAGGATATAAGTTTCAGGTGCGGGATGGGAGAAGATTGAGTCAGCGGCTCTCCTTTAGTCTCTCCTCGAAGTGACCGCGCAACTCTTCCAGTATGGCATCAAATTGATTTCTCATATCAATCATATTCTGCCTCATCCGCAATATGACTTCAACACCTGATAGATTAACCTCCATGTCTTCCACAAGGAGTTTTGCTATCCGCAATTTTTCGAGTTCGCTGATAGAAAAGAGTTTGTGGGCACTCCCTTCCCGGCAGGTGGGACATACGATTTCCTCTTTTTCAAGATCGGTGAGAAAGCCCTCCCTTACCTGAAAGACTTCCACCACCTCACTGACCGTAAAAAATTTTTTCTTCATGCCTCTGCGCTTTTCCACATTTCAAACCTCTGAGATCTGAGAATCAATGTCAAATTCAGTTTCTATTTAAATTTTAACATACCGCCAGGTTTTTTACAAGCCCATTGGCGCCCTGTTCAGCGCGGCGTCATCCAAGTCTGAAGCCGCTCCCCGGTGAGCCA
>JABMQV010000342.1 GCA_013203065.1 Desulfobacteraceae bacterium
GACCCTCTTGTCTCGGCACAGCTCATCCCAGAAAGAGAGGGTCTTTCTGCTGGGAGGTTTTAGCATCTGCGTCTTAAAGGTGAGGTGGAATAAACCATGCAGCGGGGTCCTGATTCGCTCTTTCCATCGAGAGGAGAAGTTCCAGAGGCAGATACCCGTATACCCTGTTACCGAGAAATCGTTCCAGGTATAGGCGATGGACCTTTCACTAAAGGGCATTCCCTTTTCGTGGGGGTGGGCAAGGAAACCAAAGCCCCCCTGTTCATTCACCCGGGAAATGACCTCCTGGGGTCCCAAATCCTGCGCCTTTACCATCTCCTTTATATCAAAGGCCAGATAGTGATGATACCGCTTTCCGATCTCCGCACCCACCAGAACCAGAACACCGCTGTGGATGCCTTCATCTTCCAGGTGGAGGTCATCGGTCATGAAGTCATGATCATTCAAGATAATGAAATCGAGTCCCGCCTTCTGGCTTGATTGAGCAATTTGCTCCACATCGCCTCCCCCGTCGGAGTAATGGGAGTGGATGTGGAGATTGCCCATGTATTCGAAATAATCGCTACTCATATTCCTGCAATGCCCGCTTTCCCATCCTCATAGGCTTAACAACTGCAATGACGTTTATTACAAGGGCTGCCAAGAATGAGACAATGATGAACAGCCATTGATAGGTGGTTATGGGGTTCCCTTTTACGTTGGATATAAAGAGAATATATACCGGCCCTGCCTCAAGGACAACAATGACGGCAATAAAGAGGGCGGTTACCATCATATACAGGGCACCGCCAAAACCGGTGGATACCTGGGCGATATTCTGGTGCTTAAAATCGGGGTACGCCGCCCCAAAACCGATTCCCAGAGCCACAACCCCCGAGACCATAAAGAACATGGTGATGGACGATAGGAACATCATTAAACCGCTCACATCAAGGAAGTAATTCGTGACTATGATCAAGATCTCGGCAAAAAGGAGCATGGGGAGGAGAAAGAGGAGATATTTTCCCCATAAATATCGCTTTACCCTTAATGGAGATGAACGGACGATCCAATAGGCCTCGCCCTCGGCGCTAACGGCCGTAAAGACAAAACGTGCTGAAACCGCAGTCAGGACGAACCCGGCAAGACCCATGTTCAGAAAGGCCACCCCATTTTGAAGAAAATCCAGCCGAATGGGGCTTTTGTCCAAGGGCAGGACACTAAAGTTATAGACATACACAACGACTAAGGCAGCCAGGAGCAGCAATTGAGACCACTGGCTGTTATCCCGAAAAAAGACCCTGATATCCTTTGCGATGATCGCACTGAGGTCTCCCCCGAATGGTTTGCTGACAAATCTGATAAAGAGATCCAGGATCTGTTTTCCCCCCATAAGCCTCTTTTTGGCCTCCTGGGACTTGGAAAAACCTTGAAAATAGATGCCCCGCGCCGCCCAGATATTTATGACCACGATCGCCCCCGCCGTAGACCAGGTGAGCATGATCTCAAACAGATGGGCAGTCCCCTTGGATCCGGTCAGGTTGGCCCACAGGATCTCGGAGATCCAGTGGGTTGGGAGGTAGGGGGAGTCGGTCCCCTTCAGGGCGCTCACATATTCAAGGACACTAAAAAAGGCCTCCGGGTTGACCAATCTCTCCGGCCTCAAGAAACGGAACATGAGATAAAGGGCCACCACCATCAGGATTGACAAAAACAAAATGATGTCCCGTGTCCTCTGGGCAGGAAATATATAGACAAGGAGCATTGTCAGAAATATCCCGACCCCAGCGGCAATAACGCCCATGGCGGTATTCAAGTGCAGCAACGCAATATAAAAGCCCGGACCGGGCGCGAATACATAACCGTATGCCAGGAAGATGGGAACGCCGAATATGATGACCATCCACGAGCCATCCACAAAGGTGTAAAAGGCCCTGGAGACAAAAAGCGCTTCAATGCTGACAGGCATGGAATGGCAGAGTTCGAGGTCCTTTGAGAGATAGAGATTGGAGAGCGCCGTAATGATATGACTGAAGATAAGAAGCGAAAAAAAGGTCAGCAGAATCATTGAAAGGAGATAGCGGGCCAGGAAATCCCCTATGACGTCAACCGATTGAAAATAGAGGAGAACCCGGCAACACAGAACAAACATGACCCCGCAGAAGGCAAGCCCCAGCCCCCCCATAAAAAAGGCCCTCTTTCGACTTCTCCTCTCGGACAAGATCAATTGATTTTTGAATCCCAGAAATCTGGGTCTAATGAGAAGATAGAGGTCTCTCATGCGCCAGCCCTTGTCCTTCGGTCAACTTCAGGAAGATGCGCTCCAGGTTACCATCCACTCCGGCCTGTTGCATCAGGGCCTCACCGGTGCCCTCGGCGATAATTCGGCCTGCCTGGATAATGGCGATTTCTTCACACACCTCTTCAGCCACCTCCAGGGAATGGGTTGACATAAAAACGGTTGTTCCCTGATTGGCCTGATCCCTGAATATGTCCTTCACGAGCCTGGCGGCCCTGGGGTCCAGACCTACCATCGGCTCATCCACGATGAGGACCTTTGGCCGATGAACCAGGGCGGCGCACATCACCAACCGCTGTTTCATGCCGTGGGAATAACTTTCAATCAGTTCTTCCTGCCAGTGGCTCAGTTCGAAAAGCTCCAACAACTCGGAAATCCGAGGCCCCGTTGATTTCACAGGGTCCAGCCCGTAAAGTCCTGCAATAAAATGCAGGAACTCCAGACCGCTCAGTTTTTCATAGATAAACGGCCTGTCAGGGATGAAACCCACGCATTGTTTGGCAGCAGAAGGGTCTCTGGCAAGGTCGCTCCCATTGATGATGATTCGTCCTTCCGTGGGCTTCAGGACGCCTGCCATCATCTTGATGGTGGTGGTCTTACCCGCACCATTCGGTCCCAGGAAACCGAAACAGACCCCTTTTTTTACCTTCAGGTTGATACGGTCAACAGCCCTAAGGCCCTTAAAGGTCTTGGTCAGATTGATTAGCTCGATCATTTGAAACCCCCCGCCTTCCTCTGCCATCTGCCCCCGGACCTTGGACTTACTCATACCCGAAAGCAATCACTTTGAGCTTGAGCTTGCCTATGAGACCGATGATATCAACCTGTTTATCCAGACCTCCTCGGGCAAGCCTTATATGGGTGGCGTCAACGGGCATCTGATTGAGGGTTGCGTCCATGGATATCCACTTCCCCACATAGGCTTCGGTCCAGGCATGATAGAAAAACTTGCCCCTTGTGTAGACAAGCCCGACACAAACCCGGGCCGGTATACCACTTGCCCTGAGGAGTGCGGTGAGCAGCACCGCATGTTCGTTACAATCCCCCACCTTGCTTTTAAGCACTTCCAGGGCACTCGGGACTGTGACGAGCGGTCTCTTTTCAACATTGCGGTATACCCATTCCAGGAGCGCACGGGCCACCTTAACCGGGTCTTTGAGGTCACCGACAACCTCACGGACCTTTTCTATAACCGTGTTATCGTCACTTTCGATGTTGAATTCGGGCTGGAGAAGGGATTTCATCTCCTCTGACTGCCCTTGATAGGGACGAATGTAGGTGCCTTTTACCGGGGTCTCTTCACGGACAATCTTCATCACCCCGTTCCCAAATCTTTGCCTCCCCCCGTCCAGACTCCTCCTGTCCAGAGCACCCCTTTCAAGGCCCTCCATCGCCAGTTTCAGAAAGGTCAGTTTATCCGTGTCGTGGAGCTTCCTCTTGACGGATATGGCGGCAAGTTCATAGAAATCCCCACCGCTAGAAATATCGCGCGGGGCCGTGGCCGGGCTTGACTTGATAAGGGTAAGCCCCATAAACCCCGTCTCTTTCAGTAAAACCCCCTTTTCATCGAGCCAGAATGTTAAGTCCGTGCCCCACATCTCGGTCTCAATACGGAAGGAAGGGTATTCGATACCTTTAATGACAAGGGTCTCTTTGGCCAACACCCTGAAGATCATCTCCTTTCGGACCATTGTAGAGGGGTCAAAGATTGGAAACATGAAAGATTGCCCTATTTCAATTTTTCTGCCTTTAAAGAACTGGGCTATTCCCGAACCCATGACCGGTGGAGCAGAGAGTTCGATGGTCTCGACCCTCTGTGTGCCTCCCTCTCCTATTTTCAGGCGCATTTTCTTCCCGGTTACTTTACCGGAGACCTGAAAGGCCACCACCCCCGAGCTCATATTAAAATTGAAGCTCTTCACGGAAAACTTGTCATCCACGACGGAGCGGCTGACGGTGCGGAGGGAACTTCCCTGACCCATCAGATTGAGTTTCAAGAAGATTTCCTCTTGAATGAGGTAGCCGTCGCCCAGGGGATCTATCTGGTTCACAGAATAACCCACTTTTTTGTCCTTAAGATAGATCTCCATCCAGTCGCGTTGTTGCGATTTCACATGAGATATCTTGGTTGAAACCTCGGAGGGGGTGTGCAGGTCGCTGAAACAGACCTTTCTGATCAAAAGGCCGATCATGACAAGCCAGAGAACTACCATGGCCCCCCCGATTAGATTAAGGAACTGTCTTTTCTTTGTTGTCGCCATATGACCTGTGAGCCTTGTATCCCGATGTTGTATTCAAAATCGCTCAAATCTACGAGATATTCTATCATATGAGAGTGAAAACTGACAAATGATGTAATCTCAAGTGTTCATCAGACGTGAATTCCTCATTTGGTGTCAATTTAACGGTTTGCCGCTGAAATAATAAACCGCACCAAGGTTTTGCAGCATCGGAGTGCAGACGGGTCGCAGACCGGTCTTTGTGCCTCGTACACTGTGAATCACGTTGGGTTCCAGTGAAAAAGGGGGGAAGCTTCAAAAAGGAATGCTCAGGAAAACCATTGGGGCTTCTTGGATGCCAGAGGGGATTTTACAGGCTGGAGGAGCATTTCTTGTCCTTAGCCGGTTATAATCGACCGGGATGGCGCCCGGGACAGCAGGATCACATCTTATACTTTCCAAAATCTTCGGGACTGAGGCTTTCGAGGACCTCCTGCCACTTCTTGCCCTTTTCTGACTTGTCCTCGGGTTCTGCCTTGAATTCCATTTGGCTGGAGTTTTCGATCACTTCCTGGGCCACAAAGATGGGCGCTTTCACCCGCAGGGAAAGGGCTATGGCATCGCTCGGCCTGGCATCAATGGTCATCACCTTTCCACCGTGTTTCACATGGATAAGAGCGTAATAGGTATTGTTTTTGAGATCACACACTTCGATCCTCAGGACCTCAACCTCAACCACATCCAAAATCGACTTAAGCAGGTCGTGGGTCATGGGCCTTGAGAATTTAATACCCTCCAACTCACTGGCGATGGCAGTAGCCTCCAACAGTCCTATCCATATGGGCAAAGTCTGGTCACCTTCCACCTCCCTGAGGATCACAATAGGACTGTTTGTGATAGGGTCCACAGCCAAGCCGGATATGGCCATTGCAGTATACATGATAACCTCCCAAGTTCCCCAAGAACTTCCAACAGTTCATTTGCATCTTTAAACATTCATTTTCTTTTGTCAACATTACAGTCTACAATTCTTCTCCTCTGACTTGGCAAGAATTTCACCCTTGCAAGGATTTCCCCAAGATTGTAGCATTAGATCCCTTTAGGACTTCTTACAAAGCCGTTAATGATATCAGAAGAGCTATGAGAAAAAATCCCGAAAAATCCCAATACCCCTTTATCTATGACTGCAAACCAAGGTTTTTCCTTGGCTGGGTCTTCTACAGGCTTTTCAAGCGGTTCAAATTCCATGAAGGCATGAAGGAAACCCTCAAACGGATGAGCCGCGAGGGCCCCGTGGTTTATGCCATAAAGTACACGGGGCATCTTGACTACCTGCTTTATCATTACCGCTTCCGCACTACCCGCCTCCCCTACCCCAAGTTCGCCTTCAACCTAAATATGTCCATGTTCATGCCCCTCCCCCAGGCCCTTAAAGTTCTCAAATTTTACGCGATCCACCTCTTAAAGCATGGGAGACTCCCCAATCCGTTTGAGAGCGGCTTCTTTAAAGAGGCTATTCAAAAAGGCGACACCTCCCTTCTCTGTCTGGTAGACCCGAAGGGATTTGCGAGGCACTTCATCCATTCAGAAAAGGACCCTATCCACTTCCTCCTTGAAATCCAAATGGGCATGGAGCGCCCCATTCACGTTGTCCCCCAGCTTGTCCTTTACAAAAAGACACCGGAAAAGGACCACACAAATCTCCTGGACCTATTTTTTGGATTCAGGGATAACCCGGGGTTCATCAGAAAGGTAATCCTTTTTTTAAGACATAATCGTCATGCCTTCATCGACTTTGGAAGACCTCTAAATCTAAAGACCTTTTTGCAGGGCCATCCCTCCTCACGCCCCTTAGAAGAGCTATCGCTAGAGATTAGGCAAATGCTTATTGAGCGTATTGATGCCCAGAAACGGGTTGTGCTGGGCCCTGTCATGAAATCAAGGCAACAGGTCAAAGAAAGGGTCCTAAAGGATCAAGATGTTATCCAGGCGATCGAAAAAATGGGTTCGGGAAATGATGCCCGCCTCAAGCAGATCAAAAAGAGGGCAGGAGAGGAATTTGACAAGATTGCTGCCGATTACAGTGCGGCCTATGTGCATTTTGGAATCCAGATCTTAAAATGGCTGTGGAAAAGGATCTTTCAAGATATTGACATTGACAAGCCCGGGTTGGCTACCGTGAGGGAGTGGGCCAGAAAAGGCACGCTTATCTACAGCCCCTCCCACAAAAGCCACATTGACTATCTGATCCTCAATCACGTCCTTTATGATCACCATATGGCCATGCCAAGGATCGCCGCAGGCCAAAACCTGGCATTTTGGCCCATGGGACATTTCCTGCGAAAATGCGGGGCTTTTTTTATCCGGAGGACCTTCACAGGGGCAAAACTCTACACCAGGATATTTACCAGCTACATAAGGGCCCTTCTTGAGGAAGGTCAGTCAATCGAATTTTTTATAGAGGGCGGCCGGAGCCGAAGTGGAAAATTGATCCTCCCTCAGCTGGGATTTCTCTCCATCCTGCTCGATGCGTATAAAAAGGGGTATGGCAACAACCTTGTTTTTGTCCCTGCCTCCATTATCTATGACAGGATCCCCGAGGAAAATGCCTATCTGAAAGAGATCGGGGGTGGTGCAAAGGAGAAGGAAAGCCTGAAGGAATTCCTGAAGGTCAGGGGTATCCTGAAACGGAAATATGGCAAGGTATATATACGATTCGGACAACCCATTTCTTTAAAGGCCTATCTGGAGGAAAAAGAGGCCATTGGTGAGGGAACAGACCAGCACCTGGCATTCCACCTGACACGTTCCATCAACAGGGTGACCCTTGTGACCCCTTTGGCCCTTATCGCCACGGCCATCCTTACAAAACATCGCCGGGGGTTTGATCTCCCACAACTGACAGCCACCGCAGAAAGCCTCATGCGGTTTATCACAAAATATGAGATCCCCATAGCCCCATCCCTGGGGGACCTTGATCAGGCGGTCAGAGAGACCCTATCTCTTCTGGTGGGCTGGAAAGTCGCAGGTTTCCTGGAGGAAAGGGGAGAGGAAGAAATGTTTTATTATGTGGCCGGGGAGAAAAAGCGGGAGCTGGAATATTATAAGAACAGTATCATCCATTACTTCATCCCCCATGCCTATGCGGCCGTTTCCCTGTTGATCGGGCGAGAGGAACTCAAGACAGAGGAGACCTTGTTAACCGATTACGGTTTTTTGAAAAACCTTTTCAAAAACGAATTCGTCTATGAGGAGGGCGAGACCCTGCAAAAAGAGCTTGGGCCGTCTGTGGATTATTTCCTGGAAGTCTCCTACCTGAAACGGCGTAACGGTGGTTATGTTTTGACGGGGGAAGGCCTTGAAGATTTACCCCTCTGGGCGGGACTGGCCAAGACATTCCTTGAAGCCTATTGGGTTGCCACCCGCTCATTCATTCAGCGGGAGAGAAACAACGGCAAGAAAACCGACCTCTTGAAAAACATGAGCCGTCTGGGGTACAGGCTTCATGAACTGGGTCTTATAGATAACCTGGAGGCAATTTCCTTAATTAACTTCAGAAATGCCATCCGGTTCATAAACAAGGATGTCCTGCAACCCAAAGCCAAGTCAGGGGAAGACAGGCCCCAGGCCCTTGAAAGGCTGTCCCAACTAAGCCAACAACTATATGAGCTTTCCCACTACAGGGCATAGGCAAAAGAGGGCATAGACCCCTAGTCCAGGGTATATTCCGCCTCTTTGAGTTTGGCATGGGCAGCAGCCAGCCTTGCGATGGGGACCCTGGGAGGAGAGCAGGATACGTAACTCATGTTGACATGATGGCAGAACCGGATGGAATCGGGATACCCCCCCTGTTCGCCGCAAATACCGACACTCATACCGGGCCGGGTCTTGCGCGCCCATTCCATTGTAATCATCATGAGCCGGCCAACGCCCTTGATATCCAAGACCTCGAAGGGGTTGTGCTGTAGTATCTTATTCTCGTTATACAGCGGCAGAAACTTATTCTCGGCGTCTTCCCTGGAAAAAGAGAACGTGGCCTGGGTGAGGTCGTTGGTGCCAAAGGATATGAACTCTGCCAATTCTGCTATCCGCCCGGCTCGCATGCAGGCCCTCACCACCTCAATCATTGTGCCAAATTTGTATGGCACCTCGGTCCCATATTCTTTTTCCACCTTCTTGTGAATCTTGGTGACATATTGGTGAACCCATTTTAGTTCCTCCAGGGTACACACCTGGGGAACCATGATTTCAGGCGCAATTTGTCCCCCATCCCTGATATGTTCCGCAGCGGCCTCAAGCACGGCCCTGATCTGCATGGCATAGATCTCGGGGTAGGTAATTCCCAGTCTGACGCCACGGTGACCCATCATGGGATTGGTCTCTGCCAATGCCCTCACTTTTTCCACCAATTCTTCCTTGGATTTGATGAGCGGTCCGGCCAGGTGCTTTGCCTTGAGTTCTTTCAGGCCCTGGGTCATGGTTTCAAGATTAGCCAAATACCGGTCATGGAGTTCAGGATCAAGCATCTTAAGGGTTTTGGGGAGTTCGGCCATGCCCTCTACGGTCTTTCGAAGCTCCCGCAGGTCATTGATCTCCCTGGTCAGTTCTTCCGCAGAGGGGAGGAACTCGTGTATGGGTGGATCCAGGAGACGGATGATCACCGGAAAGCCGTCCATTATTCCGAAGATCTCTTTGAAATCCTCTCTCTGAAAGGGGAGAAGGCGGTCAAGGGCATCCTGCCTTTCCCTTCTGTTATCTGCCAGGATCATCTCCTGCACAATGGGTAGCCTCTCCGGCTGATTGAACATCCTTTCCGTGCGGCAAAGTCCAATCCCCACGGCACCATATTTTTTCCCCTTGGAGACCGCATCCGGCGTGTCTGCATTGACCATTACGTCAAGCTCGCTCAGATCATCCGCCCAATCCAACAGCACCAGCAGGTCTTCAACGAATTCCGGCTCAATGGTTGGGACCTGGCCCTGGTAGACATTTCCGGTTGATCCGTCTATGGTGATCTCATCCCCCTCCTTGAGAACCACACCGGATATGACTGCCTCCCCTGACCTATCGTCGATGGCGATGGCTTCGCATCCTGAGACACACGGTTTTCCCACACTCCTTGCCACCACCGCTGCATGCGATGTCTTGCCGCCACGGCTTGTGAGTATCCCCTGGGCGGCGAAAAAGCCGTGTATATCTTCCGGTTTTGTCTCCTCACGGAGCAGGATAACCTTTTCACCAAGTTTTGCTCTGCTCTCGGCCCGATCCGCATCAAAGACTATCCTGCCGGATGCGGCCCCGGGGGATGCGGCAAGCCCCCGTGCCAGCACCTCTACCCTGGCCTTTGGATCCAGTTGCGGGTGAAGGAGTTGCTCTAACATATCCGGCTGGACGCGAAGGATGGCCTCTTCTTCGGTGATGAGTCCTTCATTGACCATATCAATGGAGGTCTTTATAAAGGCGGATGCGTTCATCTTGGCGTTTCTGGTCTGCAGGCAGTAAAGCTTTCCCCTCTCAATGGTAAACTCCAGGTCCTGCACCTCCTGGTAATAATCTTCCAGGGTGTGCCTCAAATACTCCAGTTCTCGATACATCCCTGGCATATCTTTTCTGAGTTCCCTGATCGGTTTCGGGGTCCTGATGCCGGCCACCACATCTTCCCCTTGGGCGTTGAGCATATATTCCCCATAAAAACGATTTTCCCCCGTGCCCGGATTCCGAGTAAATGCCACACCCGTCGCACTACCATCGCCCATGTTTCCAAAGACCATGGTACAGATATTCACGGCGGTGCCGTCTGCCATGTCAGCGGTGATGTTGAATTCCTTACGGTAATCGATTGCCCGCTTTCCCGTCCAGGACCGAAAGACCGCCTCCACGGCCAAATCCAATTGGACATAAGGATCATCGGGAAATGGCTCCCCCGTGGTCTCCTGGACCACGCCAAGGAATTTGTCACACGCCTCTTTGAGGGCCGCAGCGTCCAGATCGATATCTTCCTTTACCCCGCGGTCTGCCTTGATCTTGTCGAATATCTGAACAAACTGTTGATCATCCACACCCAGCGCAATAGAGGCGAATAACTGAATCAAACGGCGATACAGATCATAGACGAATCTTTCATTGCCCGTGAGTCGTATGAGACCTTCCACCGTATCGTCATTCAGGCCGAGATTGAGGATGGTATCCATCATGCCCGGCATGGACATGGCGGCCCCTGACCTTACCGACACCAGGAGGGGTTCCGTGGGGTCGCCGAATCCCTTGCCTGTTTGTTTCTCAAGATGCACCATGGAAGATCTGATCTGTTGGCGCAGTTCCGGGCCAAGCCCTTTTGTTTGCTCGGCCAAATAGGCCAGGCAGGCCTCGGTGGTAATCACAAAGCCCGGCGGGACGGGAAGCCCCAGTTGTGTCATTTCACAGAGATTGGCCCCCTTTCCACCCAGGAGCTTCTTGTTTTTCCCGTCCCCATCCTCAAAGGAATAGACATGTTTTTTGATTTCCATGGTGGCCTCCTCAGTTCTGTCTTCTCAGAAATTCGAAAACGTAAGCCAAACAGAAAAACACCAGGGCCAGTCCCAAGACCTTGATTGCTGCCATATCCTGAAAAAACAACCGCGTAACAAGAAAGGCAAATACCACCGACAGGACAAGGCGTATCACAAGTTTTTGGACTCTTCCCACGGCCGTGAGTTCCCTGCTAGGATTTCTTGAAAGGTATGATTTTTCCAGGCGTCTCCTTTTTCTCGGATCGGTCCGGTATGTCCGTCTCTTTCTTTGCCGGAATACTCTTCACCGCTTCCAGCCTTACGGGTACGTCCTGCATTGTAAAGGGGGCCCCGTCAATATAGGATTCCCGAAGAATCCAGGTCACTGTCTGGGAAGGTACGGTGAGCAGCAAGAGGGTTATCTGAAACCATTCCTTCCTGACGTCGGGGTGAATGGCCTCTATACGTGCATAAACTGTCGGCTGATCCTGGTGATGGATAAGGACCACCTCTCCTTCACTGCGCATAACAGTATGCCTTTCGGGTTTCGGGTTTCAGATTGATAGTTACTCGCTGTCTTTCAAGACGCTGCCAGGATCGGTCCGCAGTCTATCCAGCTTTGCCTCAAAACCTTCCCCCAGGTCCACACCCATCTGCTGGGCCCGCTTCTTGGCGTGCAGCCCTATGTTGCGACTGTCCCTGTAGAAGCCGTCATCGTGTCGGGCCTTGGGGTCGTATCCCTCCATCCGCTCACTCTCCGATATATGATAGGCCACCCTCGAAATCATCCTTTTCAGCCCGCGCCCGCCACATTCGGGGCACACCAGGCCCTCTTCCTCCGCTTCATTCATGACCAGGCTCTGGAATCGTCTTTCACAACCGTTGCATCGGTACTCATATATGGGCATTTATCTGATCCTTTCCGTAACAATCTTGACGGCCCTGACGCTTGGATGCCCCGATCCAAAGATTAAATCGCCAAGCGTTTTGAATATTTGTCTATTTTATCAGACATGGAAGCTTCCCGCAACAGCAATCGAAAACAGCGCCCAGACCGAATCCATTTCATGCCAAAGCGCTCCCCTGGTAATTGTGGTGATTTTGCGATTTTGCTTGACACTCGGATAGTCCCTGTGGCATGTACCAAATTTCACAAGGGAGGCTGAGGCACAGAGAAGCACAAGGTCCGGCACAATTCCTTACTGATCATCCAGGGTATTGCATTCCTAAAGGCAAAACCTTCTGAACATCACCAAATTTCTATAAAAATCCGAGCCTTCAAAAGACAGGAATTGCAGGAGAAAAATATTATGGACAAAAACAATCCAAAGGGATCCGTCATGGTTGTAGGGGCAGGTATCGCCGGGATTCAGGCATCTCTGGACCTGGCTGATTCCGGCTATCTGGTCTATCTGGTTGAGAAAAAATCGGCCATTGGTGGCGTTATGGCCCAGCTGGATAAGACATTCCCAACCAATGATTGTTCCATGTGCATAATCTCACCCAAATTGGTGGAATGCGGGAGGCATCTGAATATAGAACTTCTGACCATGACCGAGGTAGAGGAGGTGCGTGGTGAACCCGGAAACTTTCAGGTCAAGGTTGTGGAAAGACCCCGCTACATTGATACGGAAAAGTGTACGGCCTGCGGCGAATGTGCCAAGGTATGCCCCATTGATGTCCCAAATCTCTTTGATGAGGGCCTGCGTGATCGCCAGGCCGCCTTCAAACTCTATCCCCAGGCAATGCCCAGCGCCTTTGCAATCGATAAGACTGGAACCGCGCCGTGCAAGGCCACATGTCCCGCCCACATAAGCGTCCAGGGATACGTGGCCTTGGTTGCTCAGGGAAAGCCCCGCGAAGCGCTCAAACTCATAAAGGAAGAGAATCCCCTCCCTGCCATCTGCGGCAGGGTTTGTCATCACCCCTGTGAGTCGGTGTGTACCCGGGGCGACATGGACGAACCTGTGGCCATCGATTTCATCAAACGCTATGTGGCCGACCTGGATCTCAATTCCGAAACTCGTTATGTCCCTGAGGTGAAGGAAAAGAAGGAAGAAAAGGTCACCGTCATAGGGTCAGGGCCGGCGGGGCTCTCATGCGCCTATTATCTTGCAATAAAGGGCTACCAGACAACGATCTATGAGAAGCTTCCTGTGGCGGGTGGTATGCTCGCTCTGGGTATCCCCGAATATCGCCTTCCAAGGGATATTCTCCAGGCGGAGATCCAGGTGATCAAAGACATGGGAGTGGAGATCAGGACCGGTGTGGAGATCGGGAAGGATTTCACGGTAGAGCAGTTGAGGGAAGAGGGGAATAAGGCCATTTTTCTTGCCATTGGAGCGCATGAGTGCAAGGCATTGGGCATCGAGGGAGAAGGCCTTGAGGGGGTTTACCCGGGGGTCGATTTCCTTCGAGAGGTGAATCTTGGCAGGAAGATAAATCTGGGCGATCGTGTGGCCGTGATCGGCGGTGGAAATGTGGCGATGGATTCGGTGCGTACCGCCCTGAGGACGGGATCCAAAGAGGCCTTCGTCATCTATCGTCGCAGTTTTGAGGAAATGCCCGCCAATGAAGAAGAAATCGAGGAATGCAAAGAAGAGGGCATCCAGATTCACACCCTGGCAAACCCCACGCGCATTATGGGTGAAGGCGGGAAGGTAACGTCAATCGAATGTATCAAAATGACCCTGGGCGAGCCGGATGATAGCGGCAGACGTCGCCCCATACCGGTTGAGGGTTCTGAGTTCATAATAGAAGTTGACGCGGTCATCCCTGCCATAGGCCAGGAGTCGGATTGGGCCTGTCTGGGTCCGGAGTGCGCCTGCACACTTTCCGATTGGGGCACCATGAATGTGGATCCCTTGACTCTCCAGACCGATGATCAGGATATCTTTGCCGGGGGGGATGCGGTAACCGGCCCAAGAACAGTGATAGAGGCCATAGAAGCCGGGAAACAGGCCGCCATCTCCATTGATCGCTTCATCATGGGTGAAGACCTTAAAGAGGACCGGGAGCATGAATGGGCACCCGTTCAGGATGTAAATACAGAAGGCCATGATCCTATCCCCCGGGCGCAAATGCCACGGCTCGAACCTGAGAAGCGGCTTGACAGTTTCGACGAGGTTCAACTGGGGTTCAGCGAGGAACAGGCAGTAGCAGAGGCCAAGCGGTGCCTCGCGTGCGGGATATGCTCGGAATGCTACCAATGCGTGGAGGCTTGTCTGGCAGAAGCCGTAGATCATGATATGGGTCCGGTGGAACATACCATCGAGGTGGGTGCGGTCCTCCTGGCGCCCGGCTTTCAACCCTTTGATCCGACCCGCTATGACACCTATAACTATTCCAGTCATCCAAATGTAGTTACCAGCATGGAGTTTGAAAGAATCCTCTCCGCCTCCGGACCCTTTGAAGGGCACCTGATAAGGCCATCGGATCATAAAGAGCCAAAGAAGATTGCATGGCTCCAATGCGTGGGCTCCAGGGATATCAACCACGGTGATCACTCTTATTGTTCTGGTGTCTGCTGCATGTATGCCATCAAAGAGGCCGTCATTGCCAAGGAGCATAGCGAAGAGGATCTGGATACAGCCATCTTTTTTATGGATATGCGAACCTATGGAAAAGACTTTGAAAAATATTACACGCGGGCCGAAGAGGAAAGCGGGGTCAGATTTGTTCGATCCAGGATACACTCTTTGGACCCCGTGGAGGGTGACAGGCTGAGACTGGCTTACGCAACTGAGTCAGGTGAAGTCAAACAGGAGACCTTTGACATGGTAGTACTGTCGGTTGGCCTGGAACCAAATGATGATGTCGTCCAGTTGGCCGAAAAAATCGGGATTGAACTGAATGAACATCATTATGCTCAGACAAAGAGCTTTACGCCTGTCAGCACAAGCAGAGAGGGAATTTACCTCTGCGGCGTATTCCAAGGCCCAAAGGACATCCCCCAATCGGTCATGGAGGCCTCTGCGGCCGCCGCCACTTCCAGCCAAATATTGACGGAGGCCAGATGGTCCATGACACGGACCAAAGAGCTGCCTCCGGAACACGACTTTACCGGAGAAGAACCACGCATTGGCGTTTTTGTGTGCAACTGCGGCATCAACATAGGGGGGATTGCCGATGTCCCGGCGGTCAGAGACTACGCCGAGACCCTGCCCCACGTGGTCCATGTGGAGGACAATCTGTTTACCTGTTCCCAGGATACACAGGAAAGCATGAAGGAGATCATCACCGAAAAGGGAATCAACCGCGTGGTGGTGGCCTCCTGCTCCCCCCGAACCCATGAGCCGCTATTTCAGGAGACCATTCGGGATGCGGGTCTCAACAAGTACCTCTTTGAAATGGCCAACATCCGCGATCAGAACACGTGGGTCCATATGAATGACCCTGAAAAGGCGACCGAAAAGGCCAAAGACCTCGTTCGAATGGCCGTGGCAAAGGCCGCCCTGGTGGAACCGCTTCAACAAATTACGCTTGATGTAAACAATGCTGCCCTGATTATCGGTGGAGGCGTCGCCGGTATGGAGGCAGCCCTTGGTGTCGCAGAGCAGGGGTGTCAGGCATACCTGGTGGAAAAGACGGGTGAGCTTGGAGGTGCGGCAAAAAGGCTCCGCTCCACTTGGAAGGGTGAGGAGGTTGCCCCCTATCTGGAAGACCTCATTCAGCGGGTCCAGGACCATCCCCTTCTCGAGGTTTTCTTGGAGACAGAGGTCCGGGAAACCTCGGGAATTATCGGGAATTTCGCCACTACACTGACCACGGGCAGCGGGAAAGAGACTATCGTAAAAGAGCACGGGGCCACCATTATCGCAACCGGCGGGAAGGAGTATGAACCCAAGGAATACCTTTACGGCGAGCATCAGGGAGTCCTGACCCACCTGGACCTAGACGAGGCCATTCTTTCGGGTGATGACCGCGTTAAGGGTGCAAAAACCGTGGCTTTCATACAGTGTGTGGGCTCCAGGATACCTGAAAGACCTTATTGTAGCAGGACATGCTGCACCCACAGCCTTGAAAGCGCCGTCACCCTCAAAGAAATGAATCCTGAAATGAATCTCTACATCCTGTACCGGGATCTTCGCTCGTACGGGTTCCGTGAGGACCTTTACCGAAAGGCCAGGGAAAAGGGTGTTATTTTCATCCGGTATAACCTGGAACAACCCCCTGA
The DNA here is from genome assembly GCA_013203065.1 of Desulfobacteraceae bacterium. The sequence goes on from JABMQV010000342.1 coordinate 16,162, forward strand.
AGCCAGACTGGATGATGGGAAAAACCTTTCGCTGACCGTCATGGACCATGTGTTGGGTCGGCCAATCCAGCTATCACCCGACCTCCAGATATTGGCCTCAGCGATCATCCCAAATGAAAACAAAAAATTATTCGAATTATTTAAAATTCCTGTCAATAGCGAGGGATTCCTCATTGAGGCACACATGAAGTTGAGGCCCGTGGATTTTGCCTCGGATGGCCTCTTTATGGCTGGACTCGCACATTACCCAAAACCGTTAGA
>JABMQV010000343.1 GCA_013203065.1 Desulfobacteraceae bacterium
GTGTTAGACTGGAGGACTTGCCGAAGACACTGGTCGGGAACTGGGTTGCGAAAGATGGACGTTACCGTGTGGAAGTCTTTCCGCGGGAGGACCTCAACGACAACCAGGCGCTTGAGCGGTTTGTGACGTCAGTCCAGAAGGCAGCACCCGATGCCATCGGCATTCCCGTGATCATACTCGAGGCTGGAAACGCGGTTATCCAGGCGTTTCAGCAGGCTGTCATCCTGTCATTGACAGCTATTTCATTGCTGTTGCTGATCCTCATGCCCCGTAAGCGGGACGCGCTCCTGGTACTGCTTCCCCTGGTTCTGGCCGGGACCCTTACGGGGGCTTCCACCGTCCTTTTCAATATACCCTTTAACTTTGCCAATGTGATTGCCCTTCCCCTGATCCTGGGGATTGGTGTGGATAATGGAATCCACATGGTACACCGGATGCGAACGGCCATGCCCGAGGATGGAAATATCCTTAAGACCAGCACTGCACGAGCTGTCCTTTTCAGCACCTTGACGACCATCTGCAGTTTTGGGAATCTGGCATTGTCCCCCCACCAGGGCATGGCAAGCATGGGGCTGTTGCTTTCCATCGGCATAGGCTTTACCCTGCTTTGCACCCTGATTGTACTCCCGGCCTTACTCCACATGAAAGACCACTGAGAAAGGCTTGGGAAACAGGGCGTCGAGAGATTCCGGATAGACACCCAGGGCAATGAGGTTGGTTGACACCAATCACACCACCCCATAGTATGATGTAATCAATAATTGGCTGAAACGACCATTGGATCTGAGATCCATATCTTGTGGGAATGGTCCTTGCTTGATGTCCTTTGATTTCACCAGGAGGAAATAAATTGAGGCCAGTGGATTTGCTGAGTGATACGCTCACCCTTCCCAGTGAGACCATGCGCCAGGCCATGGCCCGCGCGGAGGTGGGAGATGATGTGTTTGGCGAAGACCCTACGGTGAATCGCCTCCAGGAAATGGGTGCAGAACGCATGGGCAAAGAGGCGGCCCTTTACGTCCCCAGTGGGACCATGGCCAACCTTGTCTGCCTCCTGTCACACTGCGGTCGCGGGGACGAAATCTACCTGGGAGACCAGAGCCACATTTTTATCTACGAGGCGGGCAGCAGCGCAGCGGTCGGTGGCATTCACCCACACCCCTTGCATAACAACCAAGACGGGACTTTGGACCTGGAGGAGATAGAGGCCGCCGTTCGCCCCGACGACAGCCACTTCCCGCGAAGTCGCCTCCTTTGCCTTGAGAACACCCACAACCGTTGTTGGGGAAGCCCTCTCAGCGTAGATTACATGGAAATGATTTGGAGTCTTGCCAAACGGTTAAACCTGGCGGTCCACCTGGACGGGGCACGCATCTTTAATGCGGCCCTGGCCGAAGGCGTTGAACCAAAAGAGTTGACCAGGGGCTGTGATTCAGTCTCCTTTTGTCTTTCCAAGGGGCTGGGAGCACCTGTCGGGTCTCTGGTGTGCGGTTCAAGGGACTTCATCAGCAGGGCTCATCGCATGCGCAAGCAACTCGGCGGCGGAATGCGACAGGCCGGCATCATCGCTGCAGGGGGAATCTACGCGTTAGAGAATATGATTGACCGCCTGGCAGAAGACCACGTCATGGCGCGCCGGTTAGCCCAGGGAATTGACGGGATAGAGGGCCTTAGGACCCAAGTGGAACTTGTCCGTACGAATATAGTTTTTCTGGAGTTGGTGGACAACCGTATAACGCCGGATCAACTGGTGGAGAGAACGGCCTTGAAGGGCGTTCGCTTCTCAGTAGGTTATGGCGGTTTGATGCGTCTGGCAACCCACTACGGTCTGACACCGGAGGATATTGACTGGGCTGTGGACGTCTTTCGGGATGTAATGACCAGCACTGACGATTGAGGCGTGACGATTGAAAATTGAATATTGAATAGTTAAGGAACTGAAGACCTCGATTTTCGATAACGCCATGGCTGATACTGGCAACGAATCACCAATACGAATGACCAACGGTTATGGTGTCGGCAAACCTCAGGTCCCGAACCCTGAACCTGTGAACGGCTGGGTTTTACGATTTCACATCAGAAGCTATAACCAAGAATATGGGAGGGTGATATGGAAGATAGGAAAATTCATATCGATAAGCTAACAACTCAATTAGTTCCCCTCGATTGTTTGATACGGGCGGCTGAAACGGCTGACGAGTTTCACAATGCTCCGCGATACCGGACCCACGATATTTTCTATGGTGACCGGACGTA
>JABMQV010000344.1 GCA_013203065.1 Desulfobacteraceae bacterium
ATCTGCGGCATCCTCGACTTTTGCAACATTAGGGTTCAGAAAGAAAGGCCGTTGGAACTTTGGCTGAAGACCCGAACCATTTCCCATAAATTGGTAGACATCACCTCCCTCTTCCTGCTAATAAAATGACATATGGTGATGAGAATACAACCTTTAAACCCCAGTGAACCTTTGAACCCGGAAACCGTTACGGAGAAAGATATGGAACCAGGACTTGTGGTACTCATCAAGGGTGCGGGTGAAATGGCAACCGGTGTGGCATGGTGCCTTTTCAAAGCGCACTTTCGGGTTGCCCTGACCGAGCGCCCACAACCCCTTGCCGTCCGGCGCGCCGTGTCTTTCTGCGAAGCGGCCTACGAGGGCAAAAAAGTGGTTGAGGGGGTCGAGGCCGTTCGGGTGTTGGGGCCCGAGGAAATAAACCGGGAATGGGCAAGAAATCGAATCCCCCTGGTGGAAGATCCGGAACTGAATGTGCGTGAAATACTTAAACCTCAGGTGTTGGTGGAAGCCACGCTAAGCAAGCGCAATACAGGTTTGAGCATGGAGGATGCCCCCCTTGTGATCGCCCTGGGTCCCGGTTATGAGGCCGGGCAGGATGCCCACTATGTGGTGGAGACAAACCGGGGTCACAACCTGGGAAGGATCTACGACCGGGGGGCGGCCGAGCCCAACACAGGAGCCCCGGGAGAGATCGCGGGTGTCACCCACGAACGGCTCCTGCGTGCCCCCTCAGATGGTATCTTTGAGACGGAACGTCATCTGGGCCATCAAGTGCATCCCGGGGATGTGGTGGCGCGGGTTGGAAGCGAGAAGGTGGTGGCCCGCATAGGGGGTGTATTGAGGGGGCTCATTCGCTCGGGCACCAGGGTCCGCCGTGGGCTCAAGGTGGGAGACATTGACCCACGAGGCGAGGCCGACTATGTCAACACCATCAGTGAGAAGGCCCGGGCCATTGGAGGGTCCGTACTGGAGGCCATTCTAAGAGTCTATAATATTTGAGGAGATGAGTAATGGAGAGAATTCTTTCCCGAACAATACAGTCGCTTAAACAGGGTGTGCCAGCGGTGTGGGCCACAGTGATCGCACAGAGCGGTTCGGCCCCACGGGGTGCCGGGAGCCGTATGCTCTTACTGCAGGGGCCGGAGGTCCTTGGATCAGTGGGGGGAGGCCTCGTGGAGGGAAAATCGGTCGAGATCGGGTTGTCACTCTTGGATCAACCGGGGCAGAAGACCCTTTCCCTTTCCCTTAGTGGAAAACAGGTTGCCGAGGCAGGTATGATCTGCGGGGGTGAGATGGAGGTGTTTATAGAAACCATTCCCCCGGATGCCCTCCCTTTTCTGAAGATGTTTCACGAGGCGCTTTCAGGGTCGGAAATGCTCGTCTTTCTGACCCTGGTAAGTGAAAAACCCACTGCGTTTGACGCAAGGCACTTCCTCTGGGGAAAGGAGGGGGGGCTCGCCGGCGGTTTACCCCTTTTGGACGGTATTGAAACCACCCTGCAAGAAGTGGTTAGAGTAAAAAAACCTGCTCTCCTGCCGGTCCCCGGCCAGGATGACCGGCTCTATGCCGAACCCATTGAAAGACCATCGGTACTTCACATCTTCGGAGGAGGGCATGTCTCGCTGGATGTGGCATGGATCGCCCACCGGGTGGGGTTTGAGGTCGTCATTATTGATGACAGGGAGGAATTCGCCAACCGGGAACGTTTTCCCATGGCGGCTGAAATACGCCCCCTGCCCTTTGAGGAGGCCTTCAAGGGAACGGAACTTGGACCCGGGGACTACGTAGTCATCGTAACCAGAGGACACCTGTATGATTTGGTTGTACTGAGGGAGGCCATCAATCAATCGCCGGCCTACATCGGAATGATCGGCAGCCGACGAAAAAAGGCGATGATTTATGACCAGCTCACAAAGGAAGGGGTCAGTCAGGCGCAATTGGACCTAGTCTATGCCCCCATCGGGCTTGACATCCATGCGGAGACCCCGGCAGAGATTGCTGTCAGCATCGTGGCCGAGCTTATTGAGGCGCGATCCCGGGCCAAAGCAACTTCTCAATAAGTTCAGAAATCCTATTATTTCTTCAGGACTTATTGAGAACTTCCATCATCTCACGACAAATGTGGATGGGAGTGGAGGGGTTGGTTGACGGTCTTAAAGTAGCTCCGTTTGTGTTTGGCCCGGTCTTCTATCAAGTGGTATACGCCCACCTTGATCACATCCTGGATGATCATCCATACGATATTGTAGACCCATACCAGGCCGATTAATCCCCAGGGCAGGGCCGGAACCAACCACCCAAAGGCACACATGAGCACTGCCAGAATCTGGGTTCCCACAATGGCGCAAAACAGTGTTCTGGAGGGGAACGGCGATATGAAAAAAAACTTTTTTGTACGCGTCAAAAAGAGCATGAGATGCCCTCCCGCCACCAACTGCAAAAAGAGAACGGTCTGGAGATGGGGCTTATCCAGTTGCATCCATTTCTGCCATTCCGGATTTTTCAGCCACTCCCATCCGATGAGAAGCAGGCCAAAGGTCTCTGCGACAGCCAGCAGCCCGAGGATCGAGGATACCGACAGCACGCGTCTCATCTGCCAGCGCACCGGTTCGGGATCAATACGGGTGTTGTCATAGGCGATGGTCATGATGGGAACATCGTCCAGCAGGGCCAGGACGATAATCATTACCGCCGTTAAAGGGGTAAAGCCAAAGGCCAGAACCGACAGCACCACAAAAAACATGATGTCGATGGTCATGGCAATGCGGTAGATGGTGTAGCTCATCATCCTCTCGAAGATCTGCCTTGCCTCTTCGATGGCCTTTATGATGACCGAGAGCCCCGGTGCCGTCAATATCAGGGCTGCAGCAGCACGGGCTGCATCCGTAGCCCCGGAGACCGCAATGCCTGTGTCCGCCTGCTTCAGGGCGGGTGCGTCGTTGACCCCGTCTCCTGTCATCCCAACCAGGTGCCCCTGTGCCTGGAGCGCCTTGACAATGGCGTATTTATGTTCAGGAAATACCTGCGCAAAACCATCGGCCTGTTCTATCTTTTCTGCTGCCTCGGGACTCAAATGGCTTGGATCCATATCACTTTTGAACAGTTCGGTGGCCGGTTGAATGCGGCTCCCTATCCCAAGCTGGCCTGATATCTCCGAGGCTATGGCAACGTTATCGCCGGTGACCATGTGGACCCTGAGGCCGTGCTTCTTGGCCTGAGCAATGGTTTCGGCAGAGTCTTCCCTGGGGGGATCATAGAGAGGCAAGATACCCAAATACTGCCAGGCTCCACCCTGGACGGACCTCGCCACCCCCAGTGTACGATAACCCTTGGATGCCATCTCACTGACGACCTTATCCGCCTTTACCCGAATGCCCTCATCAGTCTTGCACATCTCCAGAATTACCTGGGGGGCTCCCTTGGTGTATTTGACAATACGGCCCTGGGGATCCTTTACGGTTCCCTCGGTACGCTTACCGATAGGATCGAACGGGACGAATTCCGTTTGTTCGTAATCGTTCAGGAGAGACCGGTCTCTTACCTGGCTGATAATTGCCAGGTCAATGGCATCGCGATCCTCCGCTTTGGAGGCAAGGGCCCCCGCCAGGATCAATTCCTCGGCGTCTTTGGCCCCAAATGTCACCGGATCGCCCAGTGTCAGTTCGTTTTTGGTCAGCGTGCCGGTCTTGTCCGTGAAAAGGATATCGATGCCAGCCATTTCCTCGATGGACTGAAGCCGCGAGACAATGGCCTTCTCTCTGGAAAGTGAGAGGGCACCCAGCGCCATGGTCACCGAAAGGACCGCAGGCATGGCAACAGGGATCGAGGCGATCACCAGGATCAGGACAAACTGCAGAAGCTCAAGGGCCGGTTGCCCGCGATAGAGTTCCACCGTGATCAGTATGATGCTCAACCCCACGGCAACAAAGATCAGAAAATCGCCGATGCGCATCACAGCCTTCTGAAAGTGGGACACGGCCCCGGCTTCGCCCACCAGCTTTGCCGTGCGACCAAAGAAGGTATTGCTGCCGGTGCCGGTCACCAGGGCCACCATCTCCCCCTGCTTCGCCACAGATCCCGAATAGGCAATGTCGCCCACCCTCTTGCTCACCGGTAAAGACTCACCGGTAAGGGCGGCCTGGTCCACACTGATATAGTCTCCCCCGATCAGTTTGACATCCGCCGGAATGATATCACCCAGCCGCAGGCGAACAATATCTCCGGGCACCAGCCCCTCTGCCACCCCCTCCTGCCACTTGCCACCCCGCAGGACCCGGGCCTTTAGGGCAAGTCCTTTCTTTAGGGCCGCCAGGGCGTTGGAGGCCTTGTGCTCTTCCCAGAAGCCAATGACGGCGTTGAAGCCCAAAAGCACCGCGATAATCACCGCGTCCAGCCAGTGCTTCACCACCAGTGAAAGGATCAAGGCCACCTCGATCATCCACGGAATGGGCCCCCAGAAGTAAACCAGGAATTTGAGCAGAGGACTTTCCTTCTTTTCCTCAAGCGAATTGGGGCCATACTGCCCCAGGCGTCTTCTTGCCTCCTCCACCGATAGCCCCTTGTTGCTTGACGAAAGTGTCTCAAAGAGCTCTTCAGGACTCGCTTTTTCAGCCTTTTCACTGCTCACCTGTTGCGCTTCCATGGTGCCAGTCTCCTTTTCCTTGTGGTTGGTCCTGTCTCTTTCCTGGGTGTACTTGTCAGACTTGCCCCAGGAGGCTGTCCGAGAATGGCTATTTTTTGCAAGATCAGGCAGGCGGGGGAACATGAACCCGAAAGAACTAATCAGACCGAACCCTCTTTTTTCCAAAAGGAGGTTTAGAAAGACGATTCAGTTTCTACAGTCCCGTGGATTGTGAGGAA
>JABMQV010000345.1 GCA_013203065.1 Desulfobacteraceae bacterium
CCCATAACCATATATTCGTTGTCATGATCATTATCCGACGAATTGAAACCAACTGTTCGGCAAGAAGCTAATGTAAGAAGGAGGGTAATGATTGACAATATTTTCATGATGCACCCTTTTCTCGTGCCATTCAAAAACCGTTTCAAATTCCACAGGCCTAAAAATCAATGTTTTATCGAATCCTCTCCATCAACCGTAAAAATCGCCTCCCCGGCAAGGGTCAATTCCTTTAGCTGTGCAACTAAGGATTCTCCCCTCTCCGGTGTAAACTTGTCCTCATTGTCCAAGAGATAGATCGCTGTCTTGAGTCCGTCCAGAAGGGTCTCGTTTACCTTTTTCAACCCCCATAGGCTCCATCCCCCCGGCTAATTAAGGAATATCCCTGCCTCGTACCTCCTCTCAAGCGTTGAAATGGACAATGGCCCTCCCGAGCCGGCTCTCAAGCTCAACTCGATGATTCAGAGAAATGCGTGATGTACCATGTTAAGATGTTATAACCAACGTTTCCCACCCAGAAAATGTGAAATCCATAACACCCTCAAATTAATCATGGTTACGACAGGGCAAAAATGTTTCTATGCACTAAGCTAATTTCCCATATTTAATGCATGCTGATACTCTTGAATCTATCATACACATGACTATAGTTGTCAACGTTTCAATAATTTGCCTTACCAATGGTATAAGAATAAGACATCTGATACGAAGTAAAATTCACGAGACGTGCCAATCTTAGCCTGCTGAATGCCGCCTATATGGCAGCGGGAAGGAGGTTGAAGGGTTGACCCCACCCCTTTTTTCATACTATATGTCAACACAACTGTACTATGCCTTCTTAAACGCCAATGCCAATTGCGGGGAAGAATATGATTAAAATAAGAAGACCTGAGACCTGTGTTGGGTGCTTGATTTGCGAAATGGCCTGCTCTTTTCACCACACTCGGACGTTCTCAAGGAGCCGATCCAGCATCACCGTGAACAAAGACATCTCCTCGGGAAGAAAAAAGGTTCAGATAGCCATATGTCATGAAAAGGGGAACGGCTTTCCCATGTGCGACCTCTGTGAAGGAGAGGATTCTAAACTCTGCATCACCCTTTGCCCCCAGAATGTTTTCAAGCTGGAGAGGAGAAAGGCATGAAAGGATCTACCTATGGATATGGCGGGCATATTTTACGGATAGGCCTTACCTGTTCAGATATTTCTACTGAATCGACCGAGAAATACGCTTCAAGATTCCTGGGGGGCAGGGGCATCAACCAGTGGATTTTACTAAAGGAAATGAAACCCTGGGTGACGCCATTTGAACCGGCAAGCACCCTATGTTTTGGTGCAGGGGCACTGGCAGGAACCCTGGTCCCGGGAGCCGCGAGGATAAATATTGACGCCAAAAACCCCTTCACAGGCGGCATTGCGTCAGCAAATGCAGGAGGGTGGTTTGCATCAGCACTCAAGTTTGCGGGCTACGACCACATTGTCGTTCAAGGGAAGGCAAATAGGCCCGTATATCTGTGGATCGATGACGACAAGGTCTCTCTGCGATCTGCAACAAGGATGTGGGGTTCAAGCGTCTCGGAGACTGAAAAACAAATAAAGGAAGACCTTGACCGGAATGATATCCAGGTGCTCTGTATCGGTCCGGCCGGTGAAAATATGGTGCGTCCGGCTTGTGTGGTGGTCGACGGAGCGCGTGTAGCCGGGAGATGCGGTTTGGGGGCCGTGATGGGATCGAAAAGCCTCAAAGCCATTGCCGTGAGGGCATCCGGGGGTATCCGGATAAAACACCCCGAGGAATTTATCTCACTGGTAAAAAAGGTATCCCGAAGGCTCAAGAAATCACCAGAGCATCAAATGAGAGAAAAAATGGGGACCCTCTTTGTTACCCCGAAGTTTAATGACCTGTCGGCAGTGCCTTATAGGAACTTTGAAGACGATTGTTTACCGGAGGGGTTTTACGAGAAAATCTCCCACGAAGTATTTTACGACAGTTATCAGGTGGACACTTACGCCTGTAGCGCGTGCCCAACCCCGTGCGGTCATACATATTCTGTGGATCGAGGCCCCTATGCCGGTACCGTCTGCCGAAAAATAGAGGCCAATACCGTATGGAACTTCGGTGGAAAACTGGCCGTGGATGAACCGGCGGCTATTTTGAAGGCTCAGGAACTCTGCTGTCAGCTCGGTTTAGATATCGACGCCACGTCCGGCGTTATTGCCTGGGCAATTGACAGTTACCAAAACGGCCTTATCTCCAACCAAGACACAGACGGCCTGCATTTGAACTGGGGTGACCACGGCGTGATCATCAAATTGATTGAGAAAATGGCCTATCGTCAGGGGTTTGGAAATATCCTGGCTGAAGGTTCGTTGAGGGCATCCGAAATCATTGGAAAAGGTTCTGAGAAATACGCCTTTCACATAAAGGGCCAGGACAACATAGAGGCTATCCGGTCCATGAAGGGGTGGGCCCTGGGTGTCGCTGTTTCACCCAGAGGTGGTGCCCACACACGGGGGGCCCCGGTTACGGAGGCCAGAAAGTACACCGAGCAGGAAAGCGAGAAACTTTTCGGAGTCAAGACAGCAGGCAAGGCAGAAACCTATGAAGGGAAGGCTAAGATAGTAACACGCATTGAAAAAATCTGTGCGTTGCTGGATTCTCTTGGCGTTTGTCTGTTTACAGGAAACTGGGCATCCCCTCAGGGCGTCAACACCCGGGAACTAGCCACATTCTTCTATCTCGCCACAGGGATCAAACTTTCAGAAGAGGAGATGTTAAAGACAGGAGAAAGAATCCA
>JABMQV010000346.1 GCA_013203065.1 Desulfobacteraceae bacterium
GCTTCTGGCCCTCGGGGCAAGCCTGAGGCTGGTCTCAAAGGCAGGAGAGCGGGTGGTTGCGGTAGAGGAATTTTTCACCGGGCCCGGAGAGACGACACTTGAGCCCACCGAATTAATCCAGGAAGTCATTGTTCCCAAACAGGCCGGAGGGGCCAAATGGGCTTACAGAAAGCTGGGCAAGCGGAAGGCACAAACCCTCTCCATAGTCTCCGTGGCCATATATTGCCCGTCGGACGGGGGCCAATGCCAGGGGGTCAGAATCGCCCTGGGAGCAGTTGCGCCCACGCCCACCCTGGCAACCGAGGCTTCCGCGATCCTGGAAGGAAAGGCCCTGGACGAAAAATTGATAGATGCGGCGGCCAAGGCGGCTGCCGACGCGACCAACCCCGTGGATGATGTCCGGGGTTCTGCCTGGTATCGCCGGCGGGCCACAGAGGCGCTGGTAAAGCAGTTACTCGCCCAAATCTCAGCGTAAGAAGGAGGTGACACGAATGCACTCGCTTGAACTTACCGTAAACGGCCGTTCTTACCAGACGACCGTAACCCTGAAGACCACACTGCTTGAGGTCCTGCGCGACAAGCTGTTTATCACCAGCCCGAAGGTGGGTTGCAACAGCGGCGACTGCGGCACCTGCTCGGTCCTTATTGATGGCAAACTGGTCAGATCATGCATCACCAATGCCCTGTCCGCACAGGGAAAAGAAATTACCACTGTTGAAGGTCTGGCTAAGCCGGGTCATTTTCATCCGCTGCAAGAGGCCTTTCAAGAAAAATACGGTACCCAATGCGGTTTTTGCACCCCTGGGATGATTTTGGCGGCCAAGGCGTTGCTGGATGAAAATCCCGAGCCCAGCCGGAAAGATGTCAGGGAGGCGCTTTCGGGCAATCTTTGCCGGTGTACCGGCTACGGAAAAATAATCGATTCGGTCATGGCGGCAGCTGAACAAATGGGCCAAGCCAAGAACTGACCGTTAGAAAGGAGGTGATTTTATGACAATGAAAGTGGTTGGACAGAGGGTAAAGCGTTATGATGGTATGGCCCATGTCACGGGAGAAACGCGTTTCGTCGATGATGTTATTGTACCCGGAACTCTTACGGTGAAGGCCCTCCGCAGTCCGGTGTCCAAAGGGACTATAAAGACCATGAACACGAGTTCTGCCGAAGCCATGCCCGGTGTGGCAGGGGTAATAACCGCAGAAGACGTGCCATGCAACGCCTATGGTCTGGTTCCCGACCAACCGGTCATTGCAGGTGAGACCATCCGTTTCAAAGGAGAGGTCGTTGCAGCCGTTGCAGCCGTTGATGAGGACACGGCCCTGGAGGCCTTGGAAAATATCAAACTGGATATTGAAGAAGAAGAACCTGTTCTCGATCCCTTGGAGGCCATGAAGCCTGATACGCCGAAGGTGAGACCCGAGGGGAACATATTTATGTATGAGGAGCGCCCCTATCGTCAGGTCATCCTTGGAGACATAGAGGCGGGCTTCAAGGATGCGGACCTGGTGGTGGAAAACGAATATCTCCACCCGTCGCTCGAACACGCCCAGCTGGAACCTCAGACATCTCTGGCAGTACCTGCTGCCAGCGGCAAGCTTACGATATACACGGTGAGTCAGGCCCTTTATTTTCATCTGGGACAGCTCTGTGGGATACTCCAGATGGGACCAGATCAGATTCAATGTAAGTCCTGGGCGCCCAAGACCGGCAGCAGCTGGCGGCACAATGCAGGCTTTAGTGATGTGAATTACATTGGGGGAACCGTTGGTGGTGGTTTCGGGTCAAAAAACGACATCCACGCTGACCATGTTACAGCGTTGTTGGCTTTGAAAACGGGTCAGCCATGCAAATGGCGATGGACCCGGGAAGAAGACCTCCTCTACTCCACTTTTCGGGGAGCCTGGATCATTACTATAAAGGATGGAGTGAAAAAGGACGGAAGGATTGTGGCCCGTCAGATGAAGTCCATTCGGGATGCCGGCGGATATAGCTCCCTTAACCCCTATGTGGTGGACAAACACTCCTTTCTGGCAACCGGGCCTTATTTTGTTCCAAACGTCCAAATTCATGGATACTGCGTGTACACCAACAAACCACCGGCCAGTTCCATGAGAGGGTTTGGCGTGACACCGAGCGTATTTGCCACCGAACTGCAGATGGACAAGATCGCTGAAGAGCTTGGCATGGACCCATGGGAAATCCGGTTTATTAATGCCTATCGCTCAGGAGATCAGACGCCAACGCGAAGGGTGTTAAACAGTGTCGCCCTGGTGGAAGTTCTGCAAAAGCTGGCTGAAAAGGCGGGAGTCGATCTTCCCGACAAACTAAAGGCCATGAATTCAAAAGAAAGGGGGTGGACCTGATGAAAAAAAGAGGTATCGGTATCGGGGCGAGCCTGTATCCCACGGGGATGAGCGGGGGTGGCGACTCAAGCCAGGCACAGGTCAAGGTCCAGCCCGACGGTACGGCTGTGTTGACCACCGGGGCCTGTGACATTGGTGAGGGCTGCAAGACCGTGCTGGCCCAGATGGTGGCCGAGGTGCTGGGAATCAACTATGAACAAGTCAAGGTGATTAACGATAACACGGACAATTGCCCTTTGAGCTTTGGCACCTTTGCAAGTCGAATCACCTATGTTGACGGCAAAGCGACGGTGGATGCCGCCGAAAAGGCGAGGGATATCCTATTGGAGGTGGCCGGTGAAATGATGGAAGCGTCACCAGCAGATCTTGTGGCTGCAGATGGAAA
>JABMQV010000347.1 GCA_013203065.1 Desulfobacteraceae bacterium
GGTTTCGACCCAGGGGCAGAAAATCTCGACGCCCAAAGAATTGGCTCAGGTATGGCAGGACCGGGTCGGCAAGGTTTATGTGGCGGACCTCATGATACAACAGAGTTATGATCCATATTTGACCTTCAGGTACAAAGATGGGCTGCTCTTGGCCCAGACCCCGTCGGTCACACATGCCATATATCCTCAGAACGATGACCTGGCCTTTGTGGGGGACACTACGAGCCGGGACGACGGTGCTATCACGGTAACCCATGAAGAGGGTTTTGATAGGTTTTATTATCTCGCCAGCGGATATTTCCCTATCGACCAAGTCAAAGGATACACTTTAGGAAATGAGGATCAGTTCGACATCGAGTTGCGTAACGATATTCCGCTGAGCGTGTGGCGAAAATTTACGGTGACCCAGGGAAGTGAGTTTGACGGTCAGAAAGTAAGATTTGTGGTGACTCCTGGCAATGGGCAAGATGTATATACACTCTACGGGGAAGACATCGATAGGCTGGACTTCGGCCTGGGAGAAGACGGGGCGGTTTTTATGGTTGACTCGGGGACCTACTACTTGGCTTTCAACCCGGCTGTCGATTCATCCGGGGAAAAGGTCCTTACCAGCGAGATCGTTTATTAGCACAAATTTTCCAAAATAAACGAGTTTCTAGAATCTTGCCAAAGCAGAAGCAAGCATTGAAAAAACAAGTTGTTGATTCACTTTAACTGACTGATTTCAAATATCCTCGGTTAGGAGTTCATATGAAAATCATACGCCGATGTCCCTCTTGGCTATTCGTTCGATTCCTTATCCTGACAGCTTCAACACTCTTCCTGCTTTCGGGGTGCAGTGACTCGGGCGACGCCAATACAGGAGTGGTTTCAGGTAAAATCTCCGCATGCGCAATATCTACTCAAGGCGACATCTATGTGGTTGCGGTCAAGGCCGATGACCGGGGGCACATCAGGAACATGGAAACCGAAGCCTATCCTTATAAATCCCAATATGTCGCCGGTTACCGAAAACTCACAGAACAGGGCGCCTATCTTATCGCAGGGCTCGAGCCAGGAGAATATGCCGTATGGGCCTATATGGACACCGGGGGAGACGGAGGAGTGAATCATTACGACTTTGCCGATCCTGTCGGCTGGTACCAGACATCGGCCAACCTGAAGCGCGCCGTCGTAACCATAGAAAAGGGAAAAGTTACCCAAAACGCGGATGTTGTGTTGTATCAACCAGTGCCTTTTGGCGATGAAGAACAGGCGGTTGTTCAAGGCAGCGGAGGCGGGACCCTCAAAAAGGTCAAGGAAAATCATGTCCTGCACGTATGGGGAACGCCGGAGGAGAGGGCCTACTCGCTCGGTTATCTCTGTGCGCAGCAAATAATTGACTGGCTCAACTTTGTGGTTATCGAGCACTATTGCAGCAGCACGGCATTTTATGAAAACGCCTTTATCCCTTCGGTAAAGGCCCAAATGGGTGGGCTCTTTGAGAGGTATTCAGATGAACTGGATGCCCTGCTGACCGGCATGAGCGAGTCATCTGCAGGCATCTACAGTTTCAGGCTGCAGCGAAATCTGAACAGTGACGACCTGGCCGGAATCAACAGTTTTTATTTCTTGGCCAATACGCTTATTTTCGGGCCGTCTCCAAATATCCAAAAGCCATCCTGCTCAAGCGCCGTCCTCTGGGGCGACAAGACCGCAAACACCGAGCTGAATCGGGGTCTGATCCACGGTAAAAACATGGATGGGGAGAATGACTACCGGAAAATCACGGTCAACGATCTCTTAATCGTAGCTGTTGAGCCGGAATCTTCAACCGCCCAACGATTCGTCGGGATCAACTGGCCCGGCTTCATTGGGGCGGACATGGGCATGAATGAGTCCGGTCTGGTTCTGGCCCCCCACAGCGTTCTTTCAAGGCCGGACTGGGATAAAACCAACATGCTGGGCTACGATCTTCTGTACAGGGAAACACTTGAAGCCACCGCCACACCTCAGGAGGCCTGGACCTATTGGACCACCACGTCTACCAGCAGGACCGGCGGATTTAATACGGCCGTATCCGGAAAATATCTGACATCTGAGGACTATCCATCTCTCACCTTTGAAGCTGATTCATACGGGGGAGAAACACGCAATCCCGTCTTTATGGAGCCGCTCAGTCCATACGATATCCTGACGACCAACACATTTTTCAAGTATCAGGGGGCAAATCCCGATGCTCTCCGCCCGGGTAGTTATCATGCAAACATAGAGGCGGACAATTATCGGTACAAGGCTATGCTCCAAAAACTCAATGAGTTTGAGAATGCAGGGCAAACAATTCAGACCGTGCAGATGATTGAAATCCTGAAGGCGGCATCCAGGACCGAGCAATATAGCGGCATCACCGAATACAGCTTTATCGGATATCCGGACAACGGCTCATTTGCTTTGGCCAGAGAAGACCTCATCAACAAGGTGTTGGAAGCATGCTACGCCACCTTCAGTACATACACCTTTGATGAGGTCTTTCAATAAAAATGAACCCACCGAGTACTGTTCAACAACACCCATGGCCGTAACTACATCCCCCGCGGTCCCTCACAGCCAGATTGAAGCATAGATGTGTTAACCTGAAAAGTCCTATTGCATTGAAAATGCTGGGTTTCGTGCATTAAGTCAGCATAGCAGAACCGCCAAATGCGTGCAAGACTACCAACATAAACCCGGTAAATGGGCAGTGACGAATATGTCCCACCAGGGCAGGGCTTAACTCCCCAAAATCGCCATTTTCATCCAAACCCATACCTACCTATGGCCTCGACGAATAACTCCTCTACAGACCTCGAAACCTACCCAACAACTGCCGAACCA
>JABMQV010000348.1 GCA_013203065.1 Desulfobacteraceae bacterium
CAACTAACTTATGAAGTAGGCGTTCACGGGTTCAAAGGTTCAGAGGTTCAAGGTTCCACTCTCGTCCCCGGACCGCGTCCTTAACACTGAACGTTGATCCTGTAGAAGATCCCGCTGCGCGGGGAACCCGCGAACCGTTACCTTATAAAGATGGGTTTTCGGGTTAAATCGATTGCCCATAAATAATCTGACCGGGAGTGTCCTCGAGGTTCGACCTCATGTCTGAAAACAATATCATCCTTCCCATAAGCGGCATGACCTGTGCCAACTGCGCCCTCAACATCGAAAAGAACCTCAAGAAACTTGGGGGGGTGAGGGGGGCGAACGTTAATTTTGCCACAGAACAGGCCGAGGTCTCATTTGACCCGGAGCAACTTAACCTGAAGGACGTGCAGGATAGGATTCAAGACGCCGGTTACGGCGTTACCCTCGCGAGCGCAGAGATCCCCATCACCGGCATGACGTGCACCAATTGTTCCATGAACATCGAGAGGGCCTTGAAGAAGGGGCAGGGTGTGGCCACGGTTTCGGTCAACTTCGGGGCGGAGCGGGCCCACGTGGAATATATCCCCACCCTGACTTCAATAGGAGACATAGCCTCCGCCATTGAGGCGGCTGGTTACGGAGCCGTCCTTCCGGATGAGACCCTTGATGAGGAGGATGCCGAGCTAAAGGCTCGGAGGGAGGAGATAAGGGGTCAGACCCGCAAGTTTCTGGTGGGTGTTGTTTTTGCTGCACCCCTTTTCTTCCTCAGCATGGGGAGGGATTTCGGGCTGTTCGGACCGTGGAGCCACGCCGCGTGGGTCAACTGGCTTTTCCTTGCCCTGGCAACACCTGTTCAGTTCTACACGGGGTGGGACTATTACACGGGGGGCTGGAAGAGCCTCAGGAACGGCAGCGCCAATATGGATGTCCTTGTGGCCATGGGTTCGTCGGTGGCCTATTTTTATTCCCTCTTTGTGCTCTTTAACCCCTTGCTGGGAAGCCATGTGTATTTTGAGACCTCTGCTCTCATTATCACTCTGATCAAGCTGGGCAAGATGCTGGAGTCCAGGACAAAGGCCAGAACAGGTGGGGCCATACGCAAACTGATGGGGCTTCGGCCCAAAACCGCTACCATCCTGGAAGATGGAAAGGAGAGGGAGATACCCGTATCCCGTGTGGCGGTGGGGGCCACGGTCATCGTGCGGCCCGGGGAAAGTATCCCTGTTGACGGGATTGTACTGGACGGGGAGTCTGCGGTGGATGAATCCATGCTTACGGGTGAGCCCATCCCCGTAGACAAGATTCCGGGGGCCCGGCTTGCAGGTGGGACCATTAATGGCGAGGGACGTCTCATGTTGGAGGCCACCCGGGTGGGAAAGGACACCGCCCTTGCCCGTATCATCCGGCTGGTTCAGGAGGCCCAGGGCAGTAAGGCACCCATCCAGGCATTGGCTGATCGGGTGGCCGCGGTGTTTGTCCCGGGGGTGATGGGGATCGCCTTTCTGACCTTTCTCCTCTGGTGGATCATCGGGGGAGACTTTGTCCCGGCCATGATCCGCCTGGTTGCCGTCCTGGTGATTGCCTGCCCGTGCGCATTGGGGTTGGCCACCCCCACTGCCATCATGGCGGGGACAGGCCTGGGCGCCGAACAAGGTGTGCTTTTCAAAAACAGTGAGGCCCTGGAACTCTCCACCCGGCTTGATACGATTGTCCTGGACAAGACAGGCACCATTACCCTTGGGAAACCTGCCGTTGTGGATCTCATACCTTTGGGTTCCCACCAGAGGGACGAAAACGAGCTTTTGAAGATAGGGGCCTCGGTGGAAAAGGGGTCCGAACACCCTCTCGGGCGGGCCATTGTTAGGGATGCGGAGGGGCGGGGGCTGGACCTGTTTGAACCAAAAGGCTTCAGGGCATTCGGGGGGCTTGGGGTTCAGGCGGAAATCAACGGACAGAAAATTTTGGTTGGGAAACCGAAATGGTTCGACAACCCATCCTTCGATCTTTCCAAGGCAAAGGGGCAGATTGAGGCCCTCCAAGGGCAGGGAAAGACAGTCATCGTTGTGGCAACGGAAGAGGGACCTTTGGGGCTGATGGCACTGGCAGACACCGTGAAACCGGAGTCCGGGGAGGCGATCAACGAACTTCACAAGATGGGTCTCAAGGTGGCCATGTTGACCGGGGACAATATCCAGACGGCCAGGACCATCGCGTCGGAGGTGAATATTGACGAGGTGGTTGCAGAGGTTCGCCCGGAGGAGAAGTCATCAAAGGTCAAGGAATTACAGGGAAAAGGGGCGAAAGTGGGTATGGTGGGGGATGGGATTAATGATGCCCCGTCCCTGGCACAGGCAGACGTGGGTATCGCCATTGGAACGGGAACAGATGTGGCCATGGAGACCGCGGATGTGATCTTGGCAAGCGGGACTCTAACCGGCGTGCCAAAGGCCATTCGGCTCGGAAAGGCCACCATGAGAACGGTCAGACAAAATCTTTTCTGGGCCTTTATTTACAATCTGATCCTTATCCCTGTTGCGGCCGGTGTGCTCTATCCGCTTGAGTTCATGCCGGGGTTCCTGCGGCAACTCCATCCGATTCTTGCTGCATTTGCCATGGCCATGAGCAGCATCACCGTCGTATGCAACAGCCTTCTTCTTTACAGGAAAAAGGCGCATGGGTGACGATTTGACTGTAACTTCAATAAGTCCCGGAAAAATAATAGGATTTCTGGAGTGGGGTTTGGGTGTTTCTTGAAGGCGCTCTCTCAAAGTGGATTTACTTCTTATTTTCGCAGTGGCTGATATTTGGGGTTTTCTCCTCCTGAACCCTTATTCGCTTCTCCATGCTCTTGGCAAAACCCCAAATATCAGCCACGCTGCGACGATAGGTTTAGAGAGCGCCGGAAAGAAACACCCGAACCCCACGGTGCCTGGGTTTATTGAGAGCTTAGACTTGACAAACTCGTAAAAAGTCAGAAAACACCCCCTTTTTGTCATTCTCGCGAAAGCGGGAATCCAGGAAACTCAACCAGTTGTGGACTCCCGCTTTCGCGGGAGTGACGGCCGTGGAGATTTCTTACGAGACCATCAGACTTA
>JABMQV010000349.1 GCA_013203065.1 Desulfobacteraceae bacterium
AAAGAGAAAACAGAGAAAATAGATGGGCCTAAGATCGTTTTTTGGAATCCTTCCACCAAGAGTGTCTTACCGGGGCGTTTCCGCTCCCGTTGAACCGGCCCCCATACCAGAGAAGGTCAGACTCCTGTGGTACAAACGGACGCCGTCCGACCTGGCCGTGCAGATAGGCAAAAGAGTTGAAACGGGTCAGGACCTGGCGCGCCACGAAAAAGGCCCTTTTGTTTCCACCGTGACCGGGCGGGTGGAGGATATCGGTGAGTTCCAGGGGGTCGATGCACGCGAATATCTTGCCATAACCATAATTACCGAACAAAAGGATTCCTTTGACCCTTCGCTAGAAGCCATTAAGGATTTTTCCGAGACCAAGCCCGAGACATTACGGGCCGCTGTGAATCGTGCGGGCTTTACCGCCCTGAGCCCGATTATCCGCGACCCGCGCGTGTGGCCACGTGTCGACGCCTTGATCATCAGCGCCATGGACCTGGATCCCCAGAGCGTCGCAAACCAACAGTCCTTTCGGGACAACACAAGCGAGGTTGGAACAGCCGTTAAACTTCTGGCTAGAACCACTGAGGCACTGAAGTGCACACTGGCGGTCCCCGACACCCTGGCAGGCGTTGCGGGCGGGGCCTCCCTGGACGGGGCACACGTGGTCATGGTCCCGTCTGTCTATCCGAATGGGCTGCCGGAGATTCTGGCCAGAAAATATGGAGCCGGACTTCTGTTCCACCCGCATAACAGCGGATTTTCTGGCAACACCATCGTCGTGGGGCTGGACCACGCCCTTTCCATGGTCGAAAGCCTTCGAAGCGGCCGGCCCATGCTGGAAAAAACCGTGACATTTTCCACCGGGGAAAAAGAAGGGTTCAAGAACTTCCGCGTCCGTATCGGGACGCCGGTTTCGGAACTTCTGAAAATGGCTTCCGTGGAACCGGCGGCAGGGGGAAAACTGATCCTCAACGGAACCATGCACGGGTATGCCTGCTTTTCAGACGAACAACCCGTGACCGCCACCACCGAGTCCCTCCATGTCCAGGACCCTTCCGGGGGCTTTTCCTTCCAGGATACCCAATGCACCAACTGCGGCAAATGCAACCAGGCGTGCCCGGTCGACCTGGAGGTCAATCTCCTGGGACGGTTTTCCGAATACGGCATATACGACAAGAGCAGGGCCCTGGGAGCGGAAAACTGCATCCAGTGCGGTTTGTGCGCCTATGTCTGTCCGGCCCGCCGACCGCTGGTGCAGTATATCACCCGGGCCAAGCAGGCCATCTCGGCCGGCCTGGAAGAACCTGTTGACATGGCAGAAGCAATGGAATGCAACGCCTGTGGGCCATCGTGCCCGGCTATCAGGCTGTTTGATATGGGATCGGACACGGAAGATTCTCCCAAAGAGTAGGAATATGGCTGCCTTTAGCTGACAATACAGGAAGGCAGGAGGAAATCCTCAAAAATGAAAGCTCTCGATCTGACAGTTTCCCCAGCCCCTCACGCCCATTGCGGTGCGAGGATCACCGGGGTTGCGTACAATTTTTTTCTGGCGCTTTTGCCGGCCGTGGCATTTGGCGTTTATTATTACGGTTTTGATGCCATTCGGGTCATAGGCGCTTCGATTGCATCCGCCATGATTGCTGAGGCGGTGATTCAGTATATCATGAAGAAGCCCATAACCATTGCCGACGGAAGCGCAGCGGTCAGCGGTCTGCTGCTGGCGCTTATCCTTCCCGCCAGTGTACCCCTTTATCTGGTAGTGGTGGCGAACTTTGCGGGTATCATTATCGCCAAACAGTGCTTCGGTGGGCTCGGGGCCAGCCCGCTCAACCCGGCCCTCGTAGGCTGGGCCATTATCCGTGTGACCAATACGTGGGCCGGCTATTTGGATTTTGACCTGACGTTGATTAATTACGACACGGGTTTTCTCCTGCAATACCCGCTTGCGGTCCTGAAGGCCGAGGGGTCGGCCGGTCTTGCTCATTTCAGCCTGCTTGACCTTTTTCTGGGTAGACAAGGCGGTGGAATCGGGGCGTCTGCCATTATCTGGCTGCTGGTAGGGGGGCTCTATCTGGTAATCCGTGGGATGATCCGGTGGGAAATCCCCTGTTCCTTTCTGCTGGGAGTTATTGTGGTGGCGGGGGTCTTTTGGTTGGGGAATAGCAAAGCCTACGCAAGCCCGATGTTTCATATTCTGGCAGGCAACGTCATGATCGGTGCCTTTTTTCTGAGCACCGATAATGCGAGTGCGCCTGTCAATCGCTGGGGGATGGTGGCCTTTGGGTTTGGCTGCGGGGCCATGACGGTAGTTTTGAGGGCCTGGAGCAATTATCCTGATGGCGTGGTTTTCGCGTGTCTGCTGATGAGCCTGTTTACACCGATGCTTGATAAGTTGCGGGCAAAACCAATACTCCCTCAGCCTGTTTATCCCATTACGCCAACAACTATAAGCGGAATTGTTGAAGAGAGGTCAGGGCAATGAAAGAAGTTACGCAGATGATTGTGGTCCTTACCCTCATTTGCACTGTGTGCGGTGTTGCCTTATCGGGTTTACTGGAAGTGTTTGCCGCACGTATCGAAAACCAGGTACTGATAAATGTTCAGGGCCCAGGGGTAAAAATAGTACTCGAGGGCTCGGAAAATGACCTCATCGCCGATAGAAAAAAGATCAAAATAAATGGAGAAGAAATCCTTCTTTTTGTTGGAAAAAAGGATGGCAAGCCCTGGGCCATCGCCTATGAGACCCTTGGCAACGGGTTTGGCGGTCCTTTGACGGTGATGGTGGGATATGACACCGATCAAAAGACACTGACAGGCATGCAGGTTGTCTCTCACAAGGAAACCCCGGGGATCGGGTCCCGGGTTACTGAGGATCAGTTTACTCAAGGCTTTAAAGGACTTTCTATAGAGATTGAAGATCCCTCGCCAAAGGGGATTCAAGGGAAGGTGGATGCCGTAACGGGTGCCACCTATTCAAGCGGCGGCGTCTATGAGGCCATAGCGAAAAGTCTTCAAATCTATCCGGAGGTCATAAAACAAAGTCTTGCTCCCTGAGATTTTGAAGAATGATCTTTCTTAATTACAAGCCGATGTGGGTATGACCAAATGAAATTACTTAAAGTCTTTACCAGAGGTCTGTGGAACGAGATACCGCCTTTTCGGCTGGTGTTGGGTCTTTGTCCCACACTTGCTGTCACCAAGTCGGCCGAAAACGGGCTTGGCATGGGGCTCGCAGTTATTTTTGTTCTGGCCTGTTCAAACATGCTTGTCTCCTCTTTGCGAAACCTTATTCCAAGACAGGTCCGCATCGCCTGCTTTATCGTTATCATCGCCTCTTTTGTGGTGATGGTTGAAATTTTGAGCCAGGCCTTTTTTTATCCGATATATCAGAGTCTGGGGATCTTTATCCCGCTTATTGTTGTCAACTGTATCATCTTGGGTCGTGCAGAGGCCTTTGCATCCCGGAATGGGATTATCGCTTCCGGACTGGACGGCCTTGGTATGGGACTGGGATTTACCCTGTCCCTGACGGTTTTGGGATCCATCCGGGAAATCCTCGGCCAGGGCACGCTCTTTGGGGCAGAGATTATGTGGTCGTCGTTCCGGCCGTTTAGCTTTATGGTGGAGGCGCCGGGCGCCTTTGTCACCCTGGGAATCCTGTTGGCGATTATCAACGTTGTTTCCAAATCACACCAGTCATAGGGGCTGTCTGTGATTTTTTCCCAAAAAACGGAGATGTAGGCTAAACATGGAATACATTGTCCTTGTTATTGGCGCGGTTCTCGTCAAGAACATCCTGCTGGCGCAGTATCTGGGTAATTGCCCGTTTTTGGGCACCTCCAAACGGATGGACACCGCCATAGGCATGGGGGTGGCTGTTATTTTTGTCATGACCATTGCCACCGCCATTACCTGGGTTGTGCAGTACAGCGTGCTGGTCCCGCTAAAATTGGAGTATCTGCAGACCATCGCATTTATTCTGGTAATCGCGGCCCTGGTACAGTTTGTGGAGTTGTTTTTGAAGAAATTTGCCCCCCCCCTGTATTCAGCTCTCGGGATTTTTCTACCGTTGATAACAACCAATTGCGCAATTATGGGTGTAGCCTTACTCGTTATTCTCTATGGGCAAACCTTTCCTGAGGCGGTTTTGTTTGCATTTGCCTCGGGTTTCGGATTTACCCTCGCGTTGATTTTACTTGCGGGGATCCGTGAGCGTTTGGAAATTTCTGACGTCCCAAAGGCCCTTAGAGGGGCGGCAATCGGACTGATCATGGCAGGTCTTATGTCACTGGCCTTTTTCGGTTTTGCGGGTGTTGATGGATCGTTAAAGGCACTTATTCAATAGCATTCGATTCTTTGGATTGAGCATATGTTAGAAGCCGGTTTATTCTTACTGTTATTGGGATTGGGGTGCAGTATCATTTTGGCCTTTGCGTCACGCTCCTTTTATGTTTGGGAAGACCCAAAGGTGATGGCCATTACGGACGCATTGCCGGGTGCAAACTGTGGCGGGTGCGGTAATCCCGGGTGCGCCTCTGCCGCAGAGGCCATTGCCGCGGGAAATGCATCGGCAGGTATCTGTGTTGCCGGCGGGTTTGAGGTTGCCCAGGCCGTTGGCGAAATCATGGGAGAGACGGTCGAGGAAAGAGAACCCGAGTTTTCCTGGACCAGTTGTTCCTATGGTGTTGGCAAAGCAGAGCCCCGCTTTACCTACAATGGCGCCTCTGACTGCCAGGCAGCAGTGATGCTTTACGGTGGAAGCAAAGTCTGTCCCATTGGGTGCATCGGGTTGGGATCCTGTGTAAAAGTCTGTCAGTTTGGCGCACTTAGCATAGGCGATGATAATCTCCCGATAGTAGATTACAACCGGTGTGTTGGGTGCGGCGCCTGTGTAGATGCCTGCCCAAAGAATATCGTGAGCCTGACGTCTCAGACCAAACGGATTGTCAGCGAGTATGTTACCGACGAGTGTACGGCCCCCTGTCAACGTGCCTGTCCCACAGGAATCAATATCCCGAGCTTTATAAACGAAATCCGTAAGGGAAATTATGAAGAATCCCTCCGGGTCATCAAAGAAAAATGCCCGCTGCCGTTGATTTGCGGCTATATCTGCCCGGCTCCCTGTGAACTCAGCTGCCGGCGGAACCTGGGCGACGAAGGGGTGGCCATCAACCCCCTGAAGCGGTTTTTGGCGGACCGGGAAATGGAAACGTGCCGGTCGGTTGACCCGTACAAGTGCGCGGAAAACGGAACAAAGATTGCCGTGGTGGGAGGGGGTTCCGAGGGCCTTACTGTGAGCTACTATCTCGCTCGACTGGGGTATCAACCCACCGTTTATGAGGCAAAGCCAGAGCTTGGCGGGATATTGCGCTACGTTATTGCAGAGGATCGGCTTCCTCGGCGTGTCCTGGACCATGATATAGATGGTATTTTGAAGATGGGAGTTGAGGCCCAAACCAACGCTGTGATGGGCCGCGATTTCAACCCCTTCACACTCCTGAAAGAGGGGTATGACGCAGTGGTCCTGACCGGAGGTGGGTTTGACAGCCAAAAAATCCTACAGGCGGATCGGGCAGGGAGCGAAGCAGGGATTCCGGGTGTGCGGCTGATGCTCGACTTCCTGACCGCAGTGGCCCGGGGGGACAACGTTGATGTGGGAAAACACGTGGTCATCGCGGATGGCGGGATGAAGAGCCTTGATGCCGCCCGGAAATGCCGGGAGCTGGGGGCTGAGAAAGTCACCATCGTGACGGGACAGCCGCTGTGGTCTCTGCCGCTGGAATTTCAGGACAGGAAAGCCCTTGATGCAGAGGGAATTGCGGTAGAGGCGTTTTCCACGATTGGGGCGATCGGCGGGATTGGGGACCGGATGGACCGGGTTGCTATCGAAGACAGGGATTTGAGCGGGGATATCGAGACCAAGCGAAGCATTATGGATGCCGGTACCCTTATCCTATCGACGGGGCGTCTCCCAGAGATGGTCTTTGTGCATGCTGCCGGAAAACCCGAGGCCGAAGGGGAAAAAATAAGGTGGCAAACTACCGAGATTTTCCGTACCTTCCCGGTGGCGGGGCAGCACGGTCTTCTTAGTTCGCCGGAACCCGGTCGAATCAGCGACTCTTCTGCGGTGGTCAAATCGATCCTGTCGGGACGGCGATTGGCCCGGGGCATCCACCAGCATTTCACCGATGGCGTAATCGCCCCGGTACCGAGACTTGCCTGCGAGGCGGAGCGGGTGTTGAATGTCACCCAGATCCACGACGTCAGTGCAGCCGACAGGGAAACTCCCACGGTTTCTGACGTTGACGGCGACAGCAAGACCGCCTGGATCTTTCCCAAGGAGTTCCCTGGGCTCGACGAACAGAAAGCAACCCGGGAGGCGGACCGGTGCCTCCAATGCGGGTTGATCTGCTACGAAAAAAAATAAATCGATGGCGGGTGGGAAGTTCCATCGTAATGATATGGGACATTCCATTTGAAACACCTAGGCCCGAGAAGAGAAGATGCCTGAAAACACAATTACCATAGACGGCCGAAAATTTGAGTTTTCACGGGATGAGACCATTCTTGAGATCGCAAAACGCAACGGGATCTTTATCCCCACCCTGTGTCACCTGAAGGGCGCGCGACCCACGGGCGCCTGCCGGATCTGCGTGGTGGAGATCGAAGGGGGCCGTGCGTTTGCGCCTGCTTGTGCAACTCCGGCAGGTCCGAACATGGTTATCCACACCAAGTCCCCTGGTGTCCTTGAAGCGCGACGTACCATCCTGGCCCTGCTTCTCCAGTCGGGTTCCCACAACTGTGCCGTCGCCACCGAATACTCGGATGAATGGACCCAGTTCCAGGAGGCCGTCCAGGACTATGATGAGACCTCCGACCTGTGCCCGGCCCACAGCGCCTGTAAATTACAGGCCTTTGCCTATAAATATCAGGTTGACACCAGCGGGCTTGTCAGGGGCAAGCCCGAGCATCCCATGGAGACTGCCAGCGCGCTGATTGTCCGGGACAATTCCCGGTGTATCATGTGCGGTCGGTGTGTCGACGCCTGCAATTCCATTCAGGTCAATAACGCCATCTCACACGGCTACCGCGGTGCGGAAGCCAAGATCGTCACGGGGGGTGACGGAACACTTGCCCGTTCGGATTGCGTTTTCTGCGGCGAGTGCCTGCAGGTTTGCCCCGTGGCCGCTCTGGTTGAGAAAAAGAGCCGCTACAAGATTCGCCCGTGGGAGGTTCGACATGTTCGGACAACCTGCGGTTACTGCGGGGTTGGATGTCAGGTGGACCTGCATATTAAAGACGAGACCGTCATGAAGGTTACGGGGGTTCAAGACGCGGCCCCAAACCAGGGGAGGCTCTGCATAAAGGGGCGGTTTGGGTATGATTTTGTAAAGAGCCCGGACCGGCTGACCCGGCCGATGATCCGGAAGGAAGGTGAACTCCAGGAAGCCTCCTGGGAAGACGCCCTCGAGGTCGTTGCCGCCAAGATAGGGGAAATCTCGGAAAAACACGGGCCCGATGCCATGGCCGCCGTGGGATCCGCAAAATCAACCAATGAAGCGCTCTACCTCCTGCAGAAGCTTTTCCGGGCGGCCATCGGCACCAATAATGTGGCGTCGCCCTTTGCGGCATTGGGAGTGAACCGCCCTGTCAATGAACTGGAAGGGGCGGGACGGATAATTGTCGTTGGCAGCGACATTACCCAAGAGAACCCGGTCGCGGGGACATTTATCAAACGCGCGGTTAACAACGGTGCCCAGTTGATTGTCGTGGATTCCCGTCCAACCAAAATCGGGACCTTTGCTCGCCTCAATCTCATCGTCAAAGAGGGGACCGAGGCCGTTTTTGTGAATGGCGTTATCCGCGGTCTGATCGAGCGGGGCAGGGAAGCGGCCGACGATATTCGCGAGACCGCTGAAAACTTCTCCGTCGAACAGGTGATCCGGGCCACCGGGCTGTCAGCCGAAGACCTGGTGGCCGCAGTAAAAGCGATGGATTCGGAAGAGCCAGCCATGCTTGTGTATGGCCCCAGAGTGGCCCCCTTTGCCCGGGCCTTTGTGGCCCTGCAGGAAGTCCTCGGAAACGTGGACCGGGAGTTCGGCGGGGTCAACTACTTCGGGGATCTCAGCAACTCACAGGGCGCCTGCGACATGGGGATGCTTCCCAATTTTCTTCCCGGGTATGCGCCCGTGGAGAGCGGGGAGGCCCGAAAGCCCTTTGAGACGGCGTGGGGCCGGGAACTGAATGAACGACCCGGGTTGAGATTTTCTGAAATGATACGCAATATGTCCGGCACGGTCGAGAAGTCCGAGACCCAGATCCGCTTTCTTTACTGCGCCGGTGAGAATCTGGCGATTGCCAGCCCGGAAATGCCCAATATCAAAAAGGCGCTCGAGGAGGTGGAGTTCCTGGTGGTCCAGGACATCCTGAACACCGAAACCCTTGCCCATGCCGACGTGGTGCTGCCCGCCGGGGCGTGGTCCGAAGAGGAGGGAACCTATACCAATTGCGAGCGTCGGGTCAGTCGGGGAAGAAAAGCTGTCATCGCGCCCGGGGGGGCCCGATCCGAGACATGGATTTACACCCAGCTGGCCAATCGCCTGGGCCAGGACTGGAAGGAAACCACCAGCCAGGAGATATGGGACAACGAGATTATTGAACTGGTCCCGGAACTCAAAGGGATCAATTACGAGAGCATCGAAAAGGGTGGTGTCCAGCGGCCGTTGGGAGATCCGGCTTCAAGGGGGCTTTCAGGTTTCAGAGACGCGAAGTCCCCGCTTCATCAGCCCGGGTGGAGTTCCTTCAACTATCACCACCGGACCCTTCTGGAACACTGTGAAGGCCTTCTGGAGTCACTGCCCAGTTCCGGCGGGATCGGTACCCAGGTTCCACCGAATTCACCGGAGGAAGTGGAAGAGAATTTCGTGGCATTGCTCAAGGAAGAAGAGGCGGTCGACCAGAAACCCCGGATCGATGAAATACTGGCTACTTACAGGAACAGGAGAGGCGGGCTTATCCCGGTGCTCCAGCAGATTCAGGGAATTCTGGGCTTCCTGCCGGTCGCCACCCAGTATTACATTGCAAACGGACTGGGGATTCCTGCCTCGGATGTCTTCGGGGTCGTTACCTTCTATTCCTTTTTTACCATGGTCGCCAGAGGCCGACACATCGTCCGGGTTTGTCTCGGAACTGCCTGTTTTGTCAAGGGTTCGGGTCAGCTGCTGGATATTTTGGACCGGCACCTGAAGGTTGAAGTGGGCGGCACCACCGATGATCGGGAGTATTCGCTCGAGGTGGTGCGCTGTGTAGGGGCCTGCGGCCTCGCACCGGTCATGGTTGTAGATGAGGCCACGCATGGCCAGGTTGAATCTAAGGAAATCGTTGAAATCGTTGAGAGTTACAGGGGGGGGCCGGGCTAGGGAATGACTTTAGCCGAAGTAGTCAATAAACTGAGACTACATGTCAAGACGGGGAACGAGCGCCTTGATGTGGAAGTGACTCGGGGGTACGTCAGCGATCTCATGAGCGACGTGATGGCCAATGCAAGGGAGGGTGATTTGTGGGTCACTTTGCAAATCCACCAGAATATTGTGGCCGTTGCAGTGATGAAATCATTGAGCGGGATCATTCTGGTCAATGGACGGGAACCGCAAGAGGAAACCCTTCGAAAAGCGGCTTCCGAGCAGATCCCCGTATTGGTCAGCAGCTTGCCTGCATTTGAATTGGTCGGGCAACTGCATCAACTTGGAATTTCCGGAAACTGAAATCGCCGGAATATCACCGTTCTAGGGGCGTTCTTGGCTGATAAGGGATCGGAAGCATTGCGAATTGTGGCAGCGGACCTCCATGTACACACCTGCCTGTCACCCTGCGCCACCCTTGACATGACGCCTATGAAGATTGTTAAGGAGGCATGTAAAAAGGGCCTGACGATCATCGCCATCACAGACCATAACAGCGCGGAGAACACCGGTTCTGTTGTGGCGGCCGCGCGCGAATCAGGGCTTTGCATCATTCCCGGTATGGAGGTAACAACCTCCGAAGAGGCCCACATTGTTGCGCTTTTCGGAGAAGTCGAAAATGCCCTCTCCCTGCAGGAACTCGTATACCAGAAGCTCCAGGGAGGCGAAAATAATGAAGATTTTTTTGGTCTTCAGGTAGTGGCCAACGCGTCGGACGAGGTTGAGACCATCAACAAACGCCTGCTGATCGGGGCTACAGACCTCCGTTTGGAAGAGGTGGTTGAGGAAATTCACGACCGTGGGGGGCTCGCAGTGGCAGCCCATATTGATCGACAGAGCTTCAGTGTGCTCAGTCAGTTGGGCTTCATCCCCGAAGGGATGGCATTTGATGCCGTTGAAATTTCAAAAAGTATGGCCCTGGGTGACGCCCGAACACAATTCAGCGAGTACAACTTCCCCCTTATTACTGCCTCAGACGCCCACGGCCTTGAAGAAATCGGGGCGTGCCGCACCCGTTTTCAAGTTGCCTTTCCGGACATCGCTGAACTGGACCTGGCCCTAAAAGGCATAAGCGATCGCAAGATAATTGAAGTTGTAAGAGATGATCCTTCAATCGTCAATCACCAATAGCTGATCGTAAACACATGGAGGACCTGTCACTTCACATATTGGATATCGCCGAAAACTCCACGAGTGCCGGGGCCACTCTGGTGGAAATATTTGTCAGGGAGGACACGGGGAAGAATATAGTCGAAATAGTGGTCCGGGATAATGGAAAGGGCATGGATGAGGCCGCGGTTGAAAAGGTGCGAGATCCGTTTGTGACCTCACGAAAAACCCGACGAGTAGGTCTGGGGTTGCCCTTGCTTGAACAGGCCGCCCGGGAAGCAGGTGGGAGACTGGTGATCACGTCAGAACCTGATCGAAAAACCGAGGTTATTGCAACCTTTCAGGCCAACCATATTGACAGGAAACCCCTTGGGGACATGGGGGCAACCATGATTTCCCTTATCATCGGCAGCCCAGACATTGATTTTGTCTACGAATCCGACCTGGACGGAGAAAACACCCGATTGGATACACGGGAAATAAGAGCCGTAATAGGCGCGGGGGCGGCAGTAAATGAGCCGGCTGTACTGCAATTGATCAGGAACCTGTTTAGGAAGAACAGACAAAGAGATTAAAGAAATTCGTCACCTTCTATAAAGGTAAAAAAAATGGCAAAGCTAAAAGTTGAGGATCTCAAGAAAATCAGGGAATCCCTAAAAGGGACCGTGAATCTGAGAGACGGCACCCATCGCGTGAAGATTACCGTGCACATGGGTACTTGTGGGATTGCGGCTGGTGCCCGTCCACTCATGAACACGTTTCTTGAAAAAATCGAGAAGTCCGGGGCCACTGATATCATCCTGACCTCCTCGGGTTGTGCTGGTCTCTGCAATCAGGAACCAATGATCACGGTTGAGGTTGTAGATTCCGCCCCTGTTAAGTATATCAACCTTGATCCTGAAAAGGCTGATCGAGTCTACGATGAACATGTTATAAAGGGAGATCCCGTTCCCGAATACGCGCTTTCTGTTGGCAGCGAAACTACATACTAGCAAAATAATAAATAAATCCGATATCAACTCCCGAATCCTGTGAAGTTGAGGCCGAGGCCAAATCTATGGAAAAAAAGTATCGCGTTCACCTTCTCATCTGCGCCGGCACCAGTTGTGTGGCCAGCGGTTCACTGGATTTGAAGGACGCGCTTGCAAGCGAAATCGAAAAAAAAGGACTTGAAAACGAGGTTCTTTTGGCGACTACCGGGTGTAATGGTTTCTGTGCCGCAGGCCCGCTGATGATTGCCTATCCCGATGGAATATTTTATCAGAAACTCAAGGTGGAGGATGTCCCCCATTTTGTGGAAGAGTATCTGGAAAAAGGCCGAGTGGTTGAGGAGCATCTCTTTGAAAGCCCTGAGGCGGACGAGCTTATCCCAAAAATAAAGGAAATAGGGTTTTTTAGCCGTCAGATCCTGGTGGCCCTCAGAAACCGCGGCCTCATCGACCCTGACAAGATAGATGAATATATTGCCCGCGACGGATACCTTGGCGCCGCCAAGGCCCTCCTTGAAATGAAACCTGGAGAAATTGTGGAAGAGATGAAGTCTTCAGGTCTGAGAGGGCGGGGTGGAGCGGGTTTCCCCACCGGTCTTAAGTGGCAATTTTGCGCTGCCTCCGAGGGAAGCCCGAAGTACATTCTCTGTAATGCCGATGAGGGGGATCCGGGCGCCTTTATGGACAGGTCCATTCTCGAAAGCGATCCTCACGCGGTTCTCGAGGGGATGATCGTTGGGGGCAAGGCTATCGGGTCCCAGCAGGGGTACATCTACGTCCGAGCGGAGTATCCGCTGGCAATCGAGCGGCTGAAAACCGCCATCGCCCAGGCCAAGGAATACGGCCTCTTGGGCAAGGATATTCTGGGTTCCGGTTTTGACATGGATATCGATCTCTACTATGGCGCCGGGGCCTTTGTGTGCGGGGAAGAGACGGCTCTGATGCGTTCCATCGAGGGCAAGCGGGGGATGCCCCGGCCAAGACCGCCCTTTCCGGCCCACAAAGGCCTGTGGGACAAACCGTCCGTTCTCAATAATGTGGAAACTCTCGCCAACATCCCGCAGATCATCTACCGCGGCGCAGACTGGTTCAGCAGCCTCGGGACCGAAAAAAGCACGGGGACAAAAGTGTTTGCCTTGAGCGGCCGCGTCAGAAATATCGGTCTTATCGAGGTTCCCATGGGCACCCCCCTCCGGTCGATCATCTATGACATTGGGGGAGGGATTCCCGACGGGAAAAGGTTCAAAGCCGTTCAGCTGGGGGGGCCCTCGGGAGGCTGCGTTCCCGAAGCTCTCATCGAGACCCCGGTTGACTATGAATCAATTGTCAAGACAGGGGCGATCGTCGGGTCGGGTGGTATGGTGGTGATGGACGAAACCACGTGTATGGTGGATCTTGCCAAATTTTTCCTGGGGTTTACGGCAGAGGAGTCGTGCGGTAAGTGTACCCCCTGTCGCGAGGGTACCCGGCAGCTCCTCGAAATTCTGGAAAGAATTACCCGGGGACTTGGGGAGCCGGAAGATCTGGACAGGCTCGAGAAATTGAGCAAGGTGATCCAGATGGCTTCCCTCTGCGGGCTGGGGCAGACGGCCCCCAACCCGGTGATGAGCACGTTGCGTTATTTCAGGCACGAATATGAAGCGCATATTTATGACAAACATTGCGCCACGGGTACCTGTAAACCCATCAGTTCACCGCCCTGTCAATCCACCTGCCCCACGGGTCAGGATGTAGCCACCTATGTGGCGCTTATCGGCGAAAACAAAGTTGAAAAAGCCTTTGAAATCATTCGAAAACAAAACCCCCTTCCCATGTCTCTGGGCCGTATCTGCCCTCACCCGTGTGAGAGCAGTTGCCGGCGGGGGGAGATCGATAAGCCCATCAGCATCTGCGGGCTGAAACGGTTTGCCGCGGACCGCATGCGGGCGGCCCTCTCGCGGTTCCAGCGGGTACCGACCCTTTACCCTGACGACAAGGTGGCAGTCGTGGGCTCCGGGCCGGCCGGGCTCACCGTGGCATTCGATCTGGTGCAAAAGGGCTACCCGGTGACCATATTTGAAAAACTTCCCGTTGCCGGTGGGATGCTTCATGTGGGTATCCCGGAATACAGGCTTCCCCGCAATGTGTTGACCGACGAAATCGGGGCCATCAGGCATCTGGGGGCGGAACTGGAACTGGGGGTGACGGTCGGAAAGGACGTGACCTTTGAAGAACTGGCCAATCGCGGTTATAAGGCCTTTTTTCTGGGTGTGGGGGCTCATAAGGGATTGAAGTTGAGAATTCCCGGCGAGGACGAACTGGAAGGGTGCGTGGACGCCACTGCGTTCCTCAGGGAAATCGGTCTGGGGGATCGGAAGGTGCCCGGCAGAAAGGTGTGTGTTATCGGCGGGGGCAACTCGGCGATTGATGCGGCGCGAACCTCGCTCCGACTTGGCGCTGAAGAGGTCCATATCGTTTACCGGCGGCAGCGTGAGCAGATGCCCGCAAACCCCCTCGAAATCGAAGCTGCTATTGAAGAGGGGATTCATATTGACTTCCTGACCAACCCCGTCCGCCTTATGGGGGAAGGGGGGAAGGTGGTCGGAATGGAGTGCATACTGAATGAGCTGGGAGAGCCCGACGCCGGCGGGCGTCGGCGGCCGGTCCCGATAAAGGGATCGGAGTTTGTCATTGAATGCGACGTCATCATTCCGGCTATCAGCCAGGAGCCGGACCTCTCTTTTCTTCCCGGAGACCATAAATTCTTGATTAGCCGCTGGAACTCTTTCACGGTAAACGAGAAGACCCTTGAGACCAACATCCCCGGTTTCTTTGCCGGTGGTGACGCCGTCACCGGACCGGCCACTGTGGTAGCGGCGATCGGGGCCGGACACAGAGCCGCCGTCTCGATCGATTGCTATCTCAAAGGACGAGAATACGAAGGTTACTGGTACCCAAAACCACAGTTGAAGGTAGACCGCCTTGAACTTACCGATGAGGACGATAAGCTTGTCCGGCCGGAATTGAAAGAACTCCCTGTAAACGAGCGAGTGAACAGTTTCGAAGAAGTGGATTTGGTGCTTGATAACAGTGCGGCGCTTTGTGAGGCGAGGCGCTGTCTCAGATGCGATCTCTAAACGACTCCAGTGCAGGCAGATGCTACGAAAATCCCTGTGGCTCAAGTAAGTTGCTCATAACGAAGTTTTAGGAAAGGAAACACTATGTCAAGATTAGACCTCTTAAAGACAGTGGGAGTATTTTCGGGTCTCGACGAGAGTGAGATCGCCCAGATTGAGCCCATCTGTTCGGAAAAGGAATTTTATCGTAACGACACGATATTTCGGGGTGGCCAGGTAATCGGAGGGGGGGATGATGCCAGGCATCTCTCTATCCTGGAAAAAGGGCGGGTGGATCTGCGTTTCGATCTGCCCATGCGTGAATCCGATGAAGAAACCACGGTTACCACAATAAAGCCAGGGCAATGCTTTGGCTGGTCCAGTCTGGTACCCCCTTATCGTTATACCCTTTCAGCCTATTGCACTTCGGATCAGAGCAGAGTTCTTGAGTTGAAGAGGGATGACCTCGTTGAGATCTTTGAGAGAGAGCATAAGATCGGATATATTGTGATGGGAAATCTCTCCAGAATTATCGCAAGGAGATTCTTTCTGCTTCAAGACGAATACGCAAAACAGGCGGGCCACCGTATGATGAGGTGGTAGGCCTCTTTGATTGGACTCAACGAAGCACCCGATATTGATATGGTTACAAATCACCGAACAGGGCCGCCCTAACCTGGACAAGCCGAAAAATTGAATATTGAATATTGGCGATTGGCCGTTGGTGGGGCTCGCTTCCCCTAAGACCGTTCCATTCCCCCTGTCCCCCCGTCCCTATTCCATATGCCTGTGAGAGCGCAGTCCAAATCCACAATCGGCTCAAGTATATCATGAAACTATAGGCGTGACCCCAGTGCAAGAAAGATTTTGACTAATTCTGATGACTTAGTATCATTGCAAGCAATTTCCTGATAAGTCATGGAGAAGTAACCGCGTTTCCGGAATGGGGTTCGGGGGTTTCTTGAAGGCGTTCTCTCAA
>JABMQV010000350.1 GCA_013203065.1 Desulfobacteraceae bacterium
AAGATTTGATATTCCAGTCTTGCATAATTTTGGCCGATTTGAGATGCTACCTTAATGCAAGTAGTGTCCACTTTCATCACATTCAAAACTAAGCAAGAAGTAATAACCTTTTATTTATTCGAAGTACTCTGGTA
Source organism: Desulfobacteraceae bacterium (assembly GCA_013203065.1). The sequence goes on from JABMQV010000350.1 coordinate 135, forward strand.
GGTATTGTTTGCACACCTTGATCAATTCCTCTTTGGAAACGGTTGTGATGCGGCCATGTATGTCGTATTGGTCACGCACCCAACGAGCAACACGTCCCACCTTGGCCTTGCTGAGGCGCTCTTTTCCCTTCAGAGCCAGATATTCATTCACCCATTGAGCGACGCCATCCACTCCTGATTTGTCTGTTATCGCTACTTTGGGAGGACGATCCAGGAACTTACGGGTGTCGAAGATATTGTAGATCCTCTCATCCTTGGAAAGACCATCTGCATGGATTCCAGCGCTCGTCATGTTGAAGCCTGCACCCACAAACGGATAACCTTCAGGGATGGGCGCCTTCACCTCATTCCGATAGTATTCTGCGATTCGGGTAATCATCTTGGTATCCATACTGTTAGTATCGCCTTTGATACCGATGTATTCAATTACTGCACCTTCTAACGGCGGATTTCCTGTTCTTTCACCAAATCCCATAAGTGTTGTATTCACTGCATTGCATCCATATAACCAAGCCGTGGCTCCGTTTATATGGACCTTATGGAAATCGTTGTGTCCGTGCCATTCCAATCGATCTGAGGGAACTCCCACGTCATGGATCATCTTATATACCAGCTTGGGGACACTCCGTGGTAGCTGTGCACCAGGAAAGGAAACACCGAATCCTAAAGTGTCACATAAACGTACTTTTACCTTGAGTTCTTCAGGAACCTGCTCCGAAAGGCGCATGAGTCGATGGACAAAGGGTAAAACAAATCCATCTATGTCTGCACGAGTCACATCTTCAAGGTGACAGCGGGGACGCACACCTACCGAGAGGGCCTCCTCAACCACTGCTAGATAATCAGTCATCGCTTTCTGGCGGGTTTTATGCAGTTTCTTGAAAATATGATAATCTGAACAGGATGTGAGCATTCCTGTCTCTTTGAGCTCCAAATGCGCGACAATACGAAAGTCCCCTTTCTCTGCTCGGATCCAGCCAGTTATCTCTGGATAACGGTGTCCCAATCCTTGGCATTTTTTTACCGCCTCCTGGTCTTTTTTACTATAAAGGAAGAACTCACTCTGACGAATTACCCCATTTGGACCGCTTAACTTCGAGATCATGTCGTAAAGCTGAATGATTTGTTCAACAGTATAGGGGGGGCGCGCCTGCTGCCCATCACGGAATGTAGTGTCCGTGATATAGATGTCTCGGCTCAATAAATCGGCAGGGTCAAATTGAACAAGGTTACCATCGATCTCCTCATAGATTTTGCCTGCAAATGTAATTCGAGGAATCTTATCGTGGCTAAAAATATCTTCTAGCAGGTTTGGTTCTTCTACTTGCAATAAATCCATAGACTCAGATACCTTTGCTACACACTTTCCCAATATCTCCAGCAGGCTGCGTATTAATATTAACCCTCATCTTAAATCTTTCACCAAAGCATACACCCATCTATTCCTCAAGAGTAGAGGTATCGCCTTCCGGAAGTCCTAGCTCCCTTGCTTTAAGAAGTCTTCTCATTATTTTTCCGGATTTGGTTACAGGTAACCCTGAAACAAACTCTATTTGCCTCGGACAGGCCGCAGCATGGAGTTTCTTCCTGGCAAATCTTTTGATGTCCCGCATTAGTTCATCGGACGGTTCATGGCCGTCCTTCAGGGATACGAAGGCCTTTATAACTTCCATTACCAGAGGATCGGGAATGCCTATAATACCTGCCTCAGCAACCGCCGGGTGTTCAATAAGGGCGCTTTCAACTTCGAAGGGACCAACGAGATGTCCCCCGGTATTTATAACGTCGTCAGCCCTCCCCACAAACCAAAAGTAGCCCTCTTCATCCATTGTGGCTCGATCACCTGTGATATACCACTCACCCTTGAATCTACTCTCATAAAGCTCCTTTTTATTCCAATAGGTCCTGAACATCGAAGGCCAGCCCGCTTTTAGGGCGAGATGCCCTTCCTGCCCCGGTGGAACCTCCTTCTCGCAATTATCATCAAGAATTGCTGCGGTCACTGCCATAAAAGGCCTGCCCATTGAACCGGGACGTAGGTCCTGTATAGGATAGTTAGCGATTTGGATACAGCCAGTCTCGGTTTGCCACCAGTTATCATGAAAGGGCAACCCGATCACGTCCTTCCCCCATAACACCGCTTCAGGGTTCAGGGGTTCGCCTACGCTGCACGTATATCTCAGGCTTGTTAAATCATGGTTATTGGCAACCCTGTCACCAGCCTTCATCAACATTCTGATGGCAGTAGGGGCAGTATACCAGACCGTTACCTTGTACTTTTCGATTACACGGTACCAAGCGCCAGCGCCAAAGCCTCCTCCGTAAATCACCTGGGATATACCGTTTGACCATGGACCGAAAATACCATATGAGGTCCCAGTTACCCACCCTGGATCCGCTGTGCACCAGTATATGTCTTCCGGATGCAGATCAAGCACATATCTCGCCGTTGCATAGTGACCCACAATGGCCTCATGGGCATGAACAACACCTTTGGGCTTCCCTGTAGTACCGGATGTATAGTGAATGATAGCGTAATCCTCTTTATCGGTTTTTTCTATATCAAACTCATCAGACGCCTCATCCATAAGCCCTTCATAGCTGACTTTTTTATCTTCTAAATCATACGGAGTCTTACTCCTGTTGACTATGATAATTGTGTCAAGAGCGGGCAATTCCTCAAGAACCTCATGGATGGCATTGACAAGCTTTGGCGTTGTTATCAAAACCCTGGCTTCGCAGTCTGCGAGCCGGTCTTTCACAGCATCAGGCCCGAAGGCGGAGAAAAGCGGTCCAATGACTCCTCCCACCTTCAACGCACCTAGAAGACTTATATATTGCTCGGGAGTTCGGTCCATATAGGTAAAAACTCTGTCGCCTTTTCTGACGCCCAATTTCTTCAGCGCATTTGCAAAACGATTGCTCAGCTTTGTTAAATCAAGAAACGAGTAATTCTCACTTTCACCGTCTTTACTTTCCCAATATAGAGCGATTTTATCTCTTAGGGGTGTTTTTATATGTCTGTCCAGGACTTGATAGGCCATATTAATCTTTCCGCCATCAAACCAATCAAGCTCTTTTTTGACATCTTCCCACCTAAACTCCTCCTTGGCTCTTTCGTAATCAAGGAGATTCGGTTGCACAGGCATCTCATCAATTTTACCTTTCTTGATTGGATCGTAATCCATAGGACATTTTTCCTCCCTTATTTCAACAAAAAAGGTGTGGCTATATCCTTACAATAGGCAGAATCGGTCACTTTTCATGTACAGGTTGCTTCAGGAGCTTGAGTATGGATTTGTTAAAGTTGCTTCTTAAAATAATAGTTTTGTGTGTACCACATTGTGGCATGTTTTTCAAGTGATAAGAAGTCGCTTTTTGTGCGCGGAGAATACGAAAACCTGATCTTGTGTGTCAAGCCAAATCCGACCGCATGATGTTGTGGCTGAAACTGGTGGGCCAGAAATGGAAGGGTCGGGCCGGGAGGAACCAGATATCGAAGATGTGGCCGGGGGCTGTTTTATCCGGAATATGAGAAAATTGATAAAAAATAGGGGTAGACGTATCCCCTCGTACCCATCGCCCACCTTAAAAATTAGGGTGAATAGACCTCTGGCCTCCGGCTCGCAGAGCCTACGCCTCGGAGAGATACTGCGGGTCCACATAAAGGTAATTATCGGACCCGCCAAAAGGACGGCGGGCAGGCGCGGGGAGCTGCGAGGTGGAGTAGTCGATTTTGTATTCTTGGATCTTTGGTGGCACTGTGGCCTTGGGGGGCGGCCTAGCCTTCCTCTCCCACAGGCCCAGGTGCTTGAGGATCTTTTCTACCTGCCCGCCATAGCCCTTGACACCCTATCACCAGATTGATACCTCGTTTCATTTCCCAAGTTTCGAAATCACTTCACATTATGGATAGGCGTGGCAGGCGGGTGACCTGATCATCCTCTATAAACGCTAAATATACACATCCCCCCCCGCATTTGGCGCAGGGAAGGGGGTTCACTTCGTAGATTTTTTGGATCAATCTTGCCCAATTTTTAAAAATGGAAAATGAAGAGGGACCATTGTCCCTCTATTTGTTCTCCTCCCAGCCCGGAGGCCTTTCCGGAAGGTCGAACAGGATGTCGTCCCACGGGTGCCTGTACAAACTTGCCTTCAGCCTCTTTTGGTCGAGGATGTGGCCCACCATCCCAATGCTCCTACCCAGGACGAAGAGACCGTTGAGGACCCCAAGGTCCACATTGTTCCTTATCTCTTCCTTGGTCAATCCTATGCTGGCTTGAAGGTCCAACATGCAAATGCCTATGCATCCGTCCACGTTCAGGATCAAATTGTTCCTCTTCGCAGTGGTAACCTTCTCCACCTCCAGGGCGTAGTCCAGGTATTCGTGGCTTGGGAAGTTCTCCATTACGAACTTCTTGAGCAAGGTCACACGGATGTCGGGATTGGTTACCGATTTAATCCTATGACCGATGCCCTGGATGTTCACGTTCTTCTTCTTCATATGGAGAACGAACTCTTCTGGGGTCATGCCACTATCTTTTGCCCGTTGGAACATCTGGGCAGAGCCGTCGACAGCACCTCCGAACCTTGGTCCGATGGTCAGCATACCGCTCACGAGGGAGGAAATAAGGTCCTTTCCCGCACGAGAGGCGACTATGGCATTGTGGGCACCCGAGACGGCAGGACCGTGGTCCGCCGTCAACTGGATTACCATCTCCATGAACTGCCTTCCCCATGGTGGGAGCATCCTCTTGAACCACAACAGACCGATGACCCCTCCAATGCCTATATCGTGCTCGAAGACCTCGGAGATCTTCACTCCCGCATAGGAGAGTTCATCACCGCTCTCATCGGAGATGGTACACATGAAGGTCGTTGGTTTTCTGATGATGCCATCGCGCATTGCGATCTTGTAGTCGATGGGTATGACCGGAGGCTTGACATCCAAAGGGGGTTTGGCCTTACCCTCAGCAACGAGCTTATCAAAGGTCTCCTTGATCTTGTCATCGAGGTCGTTGAAGGATCCAGGAACTATGGCACCAGCTTCCTTGAGGGCCTTGTTCTTGCAGTCCGGGGTCTCCATTGCCGCGTCTGCACGGGCACCTGCATGACCGAACTGGACACCAGATGGGAACATCTTTGCACTGGTTCCGATACACCATGCCACGACCGGTTTGGTGATCTTCCCGGCCTTCAGGGCCTCGACGACCTCGTATTCGTCCTTTCCACCGATCTCTCCAAGGAGGACGATCATGGAAATGTCCGGGTTGGCCTCGTACCTCATGATATGGTCGATGAACAAGGTCCCAGGATATCGGTCCCCACCAAGGGCGACACCCTCGTAGACACCGTCGGTGTTGGTCCCTATTATCATGTTGAGTTCGTTGGATAGACCACCTGACTTGGACACATAGGCCACAGAGCCGGTCCTGAAAAGGTTGGACTCGATGATGTTGTCGAGCATTCCAGCAGTGTTCCCTATCTTGAAGGCCCCGGCCCTGATGCCACCCACGGTGGCTGGACCGATGATGGTGACCTTCTTCTCAAGGGCCTTGGCCACTATCATCTTTGACCTACGTTCGGGTATTCCCTCAGCAATAATGGCTATGGTCCGAAGCTGGGGGAAGTCCATGGCCTCCATGGTGGTGGGGAAGGCGGACCTCATGGATGCGAAGTTCACCATGACGTCAACGTCCTTGTGGTTCTCCAGGGCCTTTTCCAGGGTCCGGTACATTGGTATGGATATCTCACGAGGTCTCCAGAAGCAGACATGGAAACCCTCCCTCGTCGGGTTGACTATACATGCCACCGAGGGGGTCTTCCTTTGACAGATGAAGTCATAGTCCAGCATCCTTTGGATGGCGTTCTGCTGGTATCCAAAGACCACGGACCTTGTGTTCTCATCGAAGAGAACGTAATCGGGTTTTTCCTGAACCATCATAATCACCTCAGTTCTCATGTGCCAGAGCGCTTGCCACGATCTTTGTCATGGGATATGCTGGCCCGTGGACCTCTTGAATCGGTATTCCCAGTTCTTTAAGGTCCTCCATGTTCTTCAATCCGGCCTGGTAGTTAGGCCCTCCTCTCCTTACGTAGATCAGGACATTGTTTTCAACGAGCTTGCCCTTGAATTCCTCGAGGGCCTTGATGATACCAGTGAAGGTCTTTGCCACATCGGTGAAGTTGGCAATGCCGCCTCCGATGATGAGGTACTTGTGCTTTCCCTCCTGGGGTTTCTCCCTGGTCATAAGGTCCAGGACCGTCTTGGCGTACTCATAGGTCTCGTCAGTGGACGGATTGCCGCTATACTCACCGTAGTTCGCAAGCTCATTGGCAAAGCCAAGGTCGGCCACGGTATCGGTGTATATAACCGATGCTCCACCGCCGGCCACGAGGTTCCAGACCCTACCTTTGGCGTTCAGGATGGTCAGCTTCAAGGAGGCACCGGACTTCTCATCAAGCCCGTGGATGTACTTCTCCTCAGGGCTGAGCTTGCGTCCGAACGGAGCCGGGAAGACCAGGTCACCCCACTTCTTTCCTGCCTCGAAGTGGGCAGTGTCATCCAGCCTGCATTTCAGGTCCAGAGGATATAGTGTGTCACCAGCCACGGCAAAGGGGTTGATCTCAAGGAAGGCATATCCCAGGTCGGCGTAGTACTTGAAGAGACCCTTTATCATCTGGGCATACTTGGCATTGTCGTCATGGTCTGCTGGCAGTTTGGACTCCACGTCCATATCGTCAATATTAGCCAAGATGGGTACCTCTATGGTCGTGACCGAATCCCAGTTCTCCTCGATATCGACACCGCCCTTGGTCGAGAAGTATATGCTGTCCCCTTCCCGATTGGACTTAATGGCCACGTAATATTCATGGTCGGCCTTCACGAAGGGTTCGATGAGGAAGTGGGTCAGCTCGCCGGTGACATCACCGACGGTAACATCCTTGCCCCTCTTCTCCCCCAGCCACTTCTTGACACCGTCATAATCGGCATCAAGAAGGATGAGACCGTGCTTGCCCCTCTTGCCCATTATCATATCAGGCTTGACGACAAGCTTTTCCTTGGTAAGCCAAGGATGGTCCTTAGCTAGTTGGTCCAAGTCCGTGTCTGGAACCACCTGGGCGCCCTTGCTACTTAGGACAAGGCCTTCGCCCACGTATTCCACCCAGAATTTGGCTAGCATGTTCTTTGCGTTATATTCCCTTATGGGTTTTTGAGCCATGTCTCGCCTCTTATTCGATCGAGATCGTCGACCTCTTCGTGAGGTCGATTCAAACGATCATGACTGTTATCCTCATTTCTTTCCCATGTAGTTCAGGGTCCCACCGGCCAAGATAATGGCCCTGTGCCGATCGGACAGATTGTATTCCACTGGTATGGTAATGCCCTTGGTCTTGTTGACGACCTTGACGCCCAGATACATGGGACAAAGGGCTGCATGCTCCCTTGACGAGCCCTGACCATAGCTCTCACCACCTACGATCATGAGTGAAAGTGATAGTGATAAGAAGTCGCTTTTTGCGCAAGGAGAATACGAAAATCCGGTCTTGTATGTCAAGCTGAATCCGACCGCATGATGTTGTGGCTGAAACTCGTCG
>JABMQV010000351.1 GCA_013203065.1 Desulfobacteraceae bacterium
ATGGCTCAAAGTATGTAGGGGAGTGGAAAGATGGTGAAAGACATGGACAAGGAACCTATAGCTCTCGCGACGGTTCGAAATACGAAGGTGAATTCAAGAACGGGAAAAGGCATGGACTGGGCTTTTATGTCTATCCTGACGGCGACAGATATGTGGGTGAATTCAAGAATGATTTACTCCATGGGCGAGGGACCCTTACCTTTTCAGATGGTTCAAAATATATCGGGGAATTCAAGGACAATGAGAGAAACGGACAAGGGACTCTCATCTTTCCTGACGGATCAAAATATGTGGGGGAATACAAGGATGGGAAGAGAGTCGGACGAGGAACTTTTGTCTATCCTGACGGATCAAAATATGTGGGGGAATATAGAGATGGCAAAAGACATGGACAAGGGACTTATACTTCTCCCGATGGTTCAAGATATGCGGGCGACTGGAAGGATGGCGAAAGAAATGGAAAAGGGGCCATTGTTTTTGCTGACGGGTCAAGATATGTAGGGCAATTCAAGGATGGCAAAAGACATGGACATGGGTCTCTTGCCTTTCCTGACGGATCAAAATATGTAGGGGAATTCAAGGATAGCAAGAGAGAGGGACAAGGGACCCTTATCTATCCTGACGGTGGAAAATATGAAGGTGGATTTAAGGATGGCAAAAAATACGGACAGGGAACTTATACCTCTCCTAATGGCTCAAAATATATGGGTGAATTCAAGAATGACAAAAGAAACGGAAAAGGGACATATACCTTCCGCGGTGGGAGAAAATATGTGGGTGCCTGGAAGGATGGCGTAAGACATGGAAAGGGAATTTATACCTCTCCCGATGGTTCAAAGTATGTGGGTGAATACAAGGATGATAAAAGAAACGGAAAAGGGACGTATACCTTTTCTGATGGGAGAAAGTATGCGGGCCAGTGGAAAGATGGCGTAAGACACGGAAAAGGGGTTTATATCCTTCCCGATGGTGAGAAATTTGAAGGTGAATTCAAGAACGGAAAATTTATAAACACATCAGACATCGAATAGTCCATCGTCTGCACCTTTTATCTGTGCGGGATAAAATTATCTGGCCGGAGCTGTGGCGCTTATGGGGCTTTTTATGCCAAATCCCGTTTATTTATGGAGGTCCCTCCACCGCGGGCTTCGAATCAGCCTCTGATTCCGCGTCAGCTGCGTAGAGTTTGACGTCGCCCGCGGAAAGCATTTCACACATATCAGGCTGCGGCCTTCGATCCGTAAAAAGGGCGTCAACCTCCCGTATGTTGCAGAGGCGGACCATGGCCTCCCGGCCGAACTTGGTGTGATCAGCCGCAAGGAAGACCTTACGGGAATTTGCGATTATGGCCTGTCCGACACGGATCTCGTGATAATCGAAGTCGAGCAAAGTGCCGTCCGAATCGATCCCACTCACACTAATGACGCCAAAATCGATCTTGAACTGCTTGATAAAGTCAATAGTCGCCTCTCCTGTAACACCCCTGTCCCGGCTACGCACCACACCGCCGGTAACAATGACCTCAAAGCTCCCATTTTGACTCAAAATTGTTGCCACATTGAGGTTGTTCGTTATAATCCTGAGTCCTTTGTGATCAAGCAACGCCTTGGCAACCTCCTCTGTGGTTGTTCCTATGTCGATAAAAAGGGATGCCTGGTCCGGAATATGGCGGGCCAGCAGACGAGCTATTTGAATCTTTCCTGCCAAACAGAAAACCTTGCGGGTGGTGTATGCCACGTTTTCGACACTGGATGGCAGACCAGCCCCGCCATGGTATCGGCGTACAAGGCCCATCTTGCAGAGTTCATTAATATCACGTCTGATGGTCTGCGGTGTTAGCATAAAGTTCTGGGCAAGGGCGTCTATGGAAACAAACCCCTGACCTCGTGCCAGATCCAAGATCTTCTTTTGGCGAAGAACCACCGACCGTCCCCTGCCGTTCACGTCGCGCCCAAGGTCGATGCTGCTTTCACCAAGATCTCCGGGGGCATTTCTATGTATCATTTCAATTCCTTATAGATATTTTTCTTTCTTGGACAGGTCACAGATCGTGAAGCGTATCTTTGTATATAATCAATATATCATTCACCTGTGAATTTCACAAGTGAAAATTCCAATCCAGCCACATGGATTGGCTCAAAGATGCAGACCGGAAAGCTTCCCCACTTTTTCCAAAATAGACGCATCCTCTTAACTCCGGTGGTGACCATATCCGGTACGGCCGGAATAATTTCTTCTATAAATAGCATACTATATCAATTTCACATAAGAATGGCATCAAGGCAAGCAGGCTTTCTTGAAGGCAGACCTTGAATCGTTGATGCCCTAAGGTCTTATCCTGTTACAAATGACTGCCCTGTGATCGCCACATATGGTGGTAACCAGAGCGTGGAACATATATTTTCACGATTTTGTTTCATAAATGAACATTTATTCCGACGAAATGATAAAAAGTGAAAATTTTAGGTTGACACGGCCAATTTTCTTTTCTAACCTGAGTTTCCTACTTACAGTTCACCTTTTCGTGGTTTTTTGTCTCAATGCTTCCCTTGCGAACGATTTACCCTCTTAGATTGAAAGGGTTTACGGCAACCGATCAAACATAACTATCAAGGGGTGAGTGATTACGTGGAAACACAGGTCCTGATAGTCGGCGGGGGCGCCACCGGGACAGGCCTTGCCAGGGACCTGGCCCTTCGTGGGGTTCAGTGCATCTTGGCAGAAAAAGGGGACATCAATTCCGGCGCATCCGGGGGTAATCACGGACTGCTCCACAGCGGGGGGCGATATGTATCGACCGATCCGGCGGTTGCAAGAGAATGCCGGGAGGAAAGTGAGTTCCTAAAGAAACTGGCCCCCCATTGCATCGAAGACACCGGCGGCCTGTTTGTGGCGATTGAGGGAGATGAAGAGAGGTATGTGGCCGATTTTCCCCATCTGTGTGAGCGATGCGGGATCCCCGTTAACGCCCTGGACGTCAGTGAAGCCCTGGAACTTGAACCTGCCCTTTCCCAAAAAACAATCGCCGCCTACCTGGTTGAAGACGCCTCAATCGATCCTTTCAAGCTTTCACTAGAAAACATCTCCCAGGCCCAACAGTTGGGGACTAAGTTCCTTGGACATACCAAAGTAGTGGGCTTCAAAAAGAACGGGAACCGCATCCAGGTAGCCCTCCTTCAAGACATGAAAACCGGCGAGGAAATAATTGTCGAACCGGAGGAGGTCATAAACGCTTGTGGGGCCTGGGCCGGTGAAGTGGCCGCCTTGGCCGGAGCGTCGATCAATATCCTTTATTCAAAAGGGAGCCTCCTGGTGACTGACAGGAGGGTCACAGAGCGGGTCGTAAACCGTTTACGAAGCCCTGCAGACGGGGACATCCTGGTCCCGGGCGGCACGGTTTCCATCCTCGGAACAACTTCAATACGAATTGACTCCCTGAAAAAAGTCAGGCCTACGGTTCCGGAGGTTGATCTGATAGTGGAAGAGGGCGCGGCAATGCTCCCTGCACTGGAAACTGCTCGGTATATCAGGGCCTATTCCGGGGTTAGACCTCTCTTGGAGCAGGAATCAGAAGATAACGACCGTTCCGTAAGTCGAGGCTTCACCCTTTTGGATCACATTCAGGATGGCCTGGAGAATTTTTCAACCATATCCGGGGGCAAACTTACAACCTATCGTTTTATGGCAGAGAAGGCGGCGGATCTGGTATGTGATCGGATGGGAATCACAAATCCCTGTCTGACCCGAACAGAGCCACTTCCCTCCACGCCGGCCGGCATGTGGACCGAGCCCGGGTTGGGGCCAAGACTCTGGATCAAAGGCGAGGGGCCTGAAAATCAGCCCCTCTGCGAATGCGAGATCTTGCCCAAAAGCATTATAGACAGCGTCATCAGGTCGATTCAAGAGCAGGGCGACAAACCTGACCTCCGGGCCATTGGACTCCGTAGCCGGATGGGGAAAGGTTCCTGCCAAGGAACCTTCTGCGGGAAAAGGGTTACGGCTTATTTGTATGAGCGAGGGGACCTTTGTGCCGATGAGGGCCTCACTCACCTCAGGAATTTCCTTCGTGAACGATGGAAGGGAGAGCGACCCGTTCTCTGGGACGCGCAACTCATTCAAGCGGAGCTCAAAGAGGCCTTGTATTGCGGGCTTTCAGGTCTGGAACTTCAGGCCTAGTTGAGGAATGCGTGCATACATTGGCCAAGATTGACGCAGACCCCATAGCGTGTGAGTTGGCCGTCATCGGAAGCGGGATGGCAGGCATGGCCTCGGCCCTTTTTGCGGCCAACCATGGTCTTTCCACTGTTCAGGTGGGTGTCACGGGCGGGATCATATTTGCCAGCGGCCTCCTGGATCTGTTAGGCGTGCACCCGGTGGGGGAAAAGAAATTGTGGCGGGACCCCTGGGCAGGGATCGAGGCCTTGACCCAAAATTTTCCCAAACACCCCTATGCCCGGCTAGAAAGGAAAGAGATTGAGGCCGCCTTCAATGAATTACTTTCCTTCCTAGAGGGAGAGAACCTCCATTATCAAAGGCGGGAGGGGCAGAACTCAGAGATGATTATGCCTCTGGGGACAACAAAACAGACATACTGTGTGCCAAAAAACATGTGGGGAGGCGTAACCGCGTTGAAGGAAAGACGTCCCTGTTTGCTTGTTGACTTCCATGGCCTCAGTGATTTCAGTGCCACCCAGATCGTAGAAACCTTAAAGGATAGATGGCCGGATTTGCGCTCAGCCCGCATCACTTTTCCGGGGAATGATCAAATCCGAGAACTCTTTACGGGAGAACTCATGGCCCAGGCCATGGAGTCATCAGAAAACCGGGAGAGGCTCGCTCAAGCGGTGCGGCCCCTTGTGGGAGATGCTCACTCAATAGGCATGCCGGCTGTATTCGGAATGAACCGGACGGGTGAAATCATTGCCAAACTGGAGAAGCAGATCGGAGTCCCGATATTCGAAATCCCTACCCTGCCTGTCTCAATTCCGGGCCTCAGGCTCAATGATACCTTTGCGCGGGGGCTCACGGGCAAAGGGGTGAGACGTTTCTCACAAGAACGGGTCTTGAAAGTTCATCGGGAACCAGGAGGGGACTTCACAGTCGACATCGGCAACAAAAGAGCTGGAAAAACCGTGCGCGCCAAGGG
>JABMQV010000352.1 GCA_013203065.1 Desulfobacteraceae bacterium
AAATAAAAAAAGGGGAGCTTGTCGGCATCGTAGGGGCCAACGGATCGGGGAAGACCACTTTTATAAACCTCGTCACGGGGTATCTCAAACCCGACGGGGGGCGGATCATGTTTATGGGGGAAGACACCATCGGTCAGCTACCCCGTGCCATTATCAAGATGGGTCTTGCCCGTTCCTTTCAGATCCCTCAGCTTTACACAAATATGGTAGTGGTGGAGAGTCTGGTTCTTTCCCTTGCCACGGAATCGGGGAAGGGTGGGAGTTTCTGGCAGCCCCTTTTAAGCGACTCGCGAGTTGCAGACGGGCTGAAAATGCTCGAACGCTTTGGCCTCAAGGAATACGCTTATCGATCCGTGGATGAACTGCCGGAAGGGGGGCGAAAACTCCTGGACATCACCATGTCATTTGCCCTCAAACCAAAACTGCTCTTGCTGGATGAGCCCACGAGCGGGGTCAGCATTGAGGACAAGTTTGAAATCATGGATACCCTTATAAAGGTCCTACAGGAAAGTGGCATTACAACTATCTTTGTAGAACACGACATGGAGGTCATCCAACGGTATGCCAAGCGGGTTCTGGTATTTGACGAGGGACGGATAATCGCCGACGGTGAACCCGAAGCCGTTCTGGCCGATCCCGAGGTCAGAAAAACAGTGCTGGGTAAGGTATGATATGTTACGAGTCGATGGTGTCAGGGTCTCGATAAAAGGTTTTATTATTCTGAGGGGGGTCAGCCTGGATATCCCCTCCAGCGGACTTGTGGGGCTCGTTGGGAGAAACGGCGCGGGCAAGACAACAACGCTGAAGAGCATTATGGGAATCATGCCCGTGTCGTCCGGTATCATCGACCTTGACGGCCAGGACTTGACACAAATCCCCGGGCATCGGCGTGCCCGAATGGGCATCGGGTACATGCCCGAGGAGCGCCGCCTGATCGGTAAGCTTTCGGTCAGGGACAACATTCTGATGCCGGCCTGGGCCAGCGGCCTGGAAGGTGAGAACGAACGTCTCGACTACATTTACAATCTGATGCCTGAAGTCAAGAAGTGGGCTGACAACAAGGCGACACAGCTCAGCGGTGGGCAGCAAAAGGTTGTTGCGCTGGCGCGGGCCCTCATGAACGGCAAGAAGCTTTTGCTCCTGGATGAGCCTTTTGAAGGTCTGTCTCCGGGACTCGGGATGAAACTGGGTCAAACCATTCAAAGTATTCAGAAAGAAGGTCTGTCCATACTGATTGCCGAATCGGATGACAAGCGACTTGATTTTATTAAAAACCTTCATACCATTGAGCGGGGCGAGCTTCTTCAGGCCACGGATCAGAACGCGGAAGGCTGATAACGGATCCCCCAAACCTTTTTTCGAAACAACCGGTTTCCTCTCGCCACAAACTGCCTAACCTAATTTGTTTCTTCCCTTCTCAGGCCGCCGAGCCGATAATTATAAAAGTCAAAAGGGCCAAAAATCGAAGTTGTTTTGGGCAAGCCCTAAGGATGTACAAATGAGCAATTTGGAAATAGATTTTGCCGGGGTCAAATTCCGGAACCCGCTTATACTCGCCTCGGCCACACCCGGTTGGGACGGCGAACGGTCAAACCGTGCGTGGCGGGCAGGGGCCGGTGGTGTGGTCCCAAAGAGTTTTGCACCGCCAAGTAAGTGGGGGCAACACCCACGAACGGGTCGGATGAAGCTCATCAATGTCAACAAAACACGAATCGGCATGGTAAATATCGAATTGTATACCACCATGACCTTGGAGGATTGGCTCGACCGGGAACTTGACAAGGCCTGTGAAGGCAACAGCTCGATCATAGCGAGTGTTGTGGCCCACCCAGACCCTGAAGATACCGCACAAAAGGCCAGGATTATAGAGGATACGGGTAAGGTGGTCATGTTTGAAATCAACGTCTCCTGTCCCATGCCGGCCGGCGATGACAAGGTGGGATTTCAGATGGGCAATGACCCGGAGACCTGTTACCGGCAGATACAGGCGGTCAAGAGACGTGTCTCCCTTCCTGTTGGGATTAAATTGACCCCGACCACACACAATATGGTTCCCATTGCCCAGTCTTGCGAAAGAGCAGGTGCGGATTTTTTGACGATTGCCAACTCCATACGTTCCTTTGCGGGTGTTGATATTGTCACCGGTATGCCCCGGTTGTGCGCCTATGGCGGGTATACAGGTCCTGCCATCAAACCTATCACCCAGCGTCACGTATCTGAGGTGGCAAAGGCAGTGAATATCCCCATTTCAGCGGTGGGGGGTGTCAGCAAATGGGAAGATGTCGTCGAATACATGATGATAGGGGCTGCGACCATCCAGATATGCACAAGCATCATGTGGCACGGATATGATCATTTCGGGAAGATTCTCAAGGGTCTGTCAGACTATATGGTGCGGGAAAACCTGGATTCCCTTGAGTCAATAAAGGGAAAGGCATTGCCCCATATCGTACCCATCGAAGAACTGGCGAAAAAGGCGCCTCTGATGGTACAAGTGGATGCCCAGAGGTGTATCAACCTGAAAAAAGGGGGGTGCAAGCTCTGCGGAAAATCGTGTTTTTACGGCGCAATCGAATTCGATCCCCACTTGACCCTTTTCCAGGAAAATTGTGACGGGTGCGGGTTGTGTGTGGAAATGTGCCCGACCGACGCCTTAAAGTTGATCCCGGTGTCGTAGAGGGTTTTGGGGCGACCTTGATCGAGCGCTGTACAGAGGGATGGAAATGATTGACCTGACCATCAACGAGAAACAGTTGGAGAAGGCCGTTGCGCGTGCAAGGGAGAAAAATATCCTGATCCCTACGTTCCGGCAGCAGGCTGATCCGGGTCTGATCCCCGAGACAATAAAAGAGGCGTTAAAGGAAATCGGGCTTTGGGATTTCAATTCTCGCAATCTTTTTAGGATCACCTGGAGGAATGAGCACGTGGGTTTTGGCGGAGGGTTCGGCGATGTGAATTGTATGGAAATTCCATCGGAACTATCCGGGGTCAACGCCAGGATCATCGCCCTGGTTGGTAAGTGGTTTCCCACCGGCGCCCACAAGGTCGGAGCCACGTTTGGTTGTCTTGTACCCAGGCTGATCACAGGGCAATTTGATCCAACCCGGCAAAAAGCGGTTTGGCCTTCGACCGGGAATTTTTGCAGAGGCGGGGCGTATGATGCAATGCTTCTTGGCTGTGAATCCATCGCCATTCTCCCTGAAGAAATGAGCCAGGAGCGGTTTGACTGGCTGTCGGGGGTTGCCGGTGAAGTCATTAAGACCCCCGGTTGTGAAAGTAATGTCAAGGAGATCTTTGATAAATGCCGGGAATTGAGAGATACCCGTAGGGACATCTCTATTTTTAATCAGTTTGAGGAATTTGGCAATTACCTCTGGCATTATGAGATCACGGGACAGGCAATAGGATCAATTCTTAAAGAGGCTATATCAAATGGCGGCCGGTATGCCGGCTTTATTTCACAAACGGGTTCAGCAGGAACCTTGGGCGCGGGGGATTACCTGAAGAAAAAATTTCCCTTGAGCAGGATCGGCGTTGGTGAGGCGCTCCAGTGTCCCACGCTCCTTATGTGTGGCTATGGCGGACATCGCATCGAAGGCATAGGCGACAAACACGTTCCATGGATCCACAATGTCAGAAATACGGACATGGTCATGGCCGTTGACGATAACGCGTGTATGAACTTAATCAGACTCTTTAACGAACCGGCAGGCCATGATTTTTTGCTCCAACAAGGGGTCAGTGGGGAGACCACAAAAAATTTGCCCCTTCTTGGTATATCCAGCATCGGAAATTTGCTCTGTTCCATCAAATTTGCAAAGTATTATGAATTAACCGATCGGGATATCGTATTAACAGTATGGACAGATTCAATGGATCTTTATAAGACCCGTTTGAACGAAATGGAAGAGTCGTTTGGGCCTTATTCGGAACTTCAAGCTGCAAGAGATTACAACCGGTACCTTATGGGAGAATCGACAGCAAACACTCGTGAACTGACCTATTACGACAGGAAGCAGATCCACAATCTAAAATACTTTACCTGGATAGAACAGCAGGGCAAAGATCTGAATGAGTTGAATGCACAGTGGTACGATTATCCTGACTACTGGGAGCGAATCCAGGGGCAGGTGGGGGATATTGACAGATTGATAGAAGCATTCAACAATAGTACGGGGCTTTCCGCCTCTTGAGATAACTTTGTTATGCACCCTATCAGGACTTCCAGCCTTATGGGCCCCCGGGAGTCCACATGGAGAAGTCCAGCCAGTAACGCTCAAAAGACGCATCTTGAAGAGCACCAATCATTTGCGTGCTCCACTCGGTCCCTCGGGCAGCCTCTTTCCATACATCCGAATCAGGGAGGTTTGGAGAGAGCATTTCATACATTGCCAGAAATTCCTGATCCCCAGTGGATGCACCGTGAACCTTTCGTTCCTCAGTAGCGACATCCGAAATCTTTCTGTCCGTGCGATATAGACGTCCCCGCAAAACCCCTTTTACCGCACACAACCGGGGCAGATGCTCCTTCATAAACCAATGTATTACCTTATCGGCACCGCCAGGTTTATCCGGAGGATTGCTCCGCACCAGTAACAGATAGGGAGCATCGGTGGCTGGTTGTTTCCCCTCGGCAGTAACCAGGCTATAAATGACCCGCATGGATTTGCGAAAATGACTGATGGACTCCCGCGTCCAGGGTGTGGGGTTGTTTTGACGATTGAGGTAGGGCTCGCTCTCCATCACCTCGGCGGTGTCGGTTTCATACACCATGAAGAAATCGCGCTCATCCCCAAGGGCCCTGTACCGACGTCCCACATGAAATCCGGGAATGCTGACCCGTTCCGCCATATGCTCACAATTATGCCATTTGAGATATTCCAGTTGATAATCCGCGTCGATGTCGGCCCAGAAGGCCAGCAATCCTTGGGGTTCAGGGTGTGTCATTGTCTCATCTCCTCCTGTTGAATTTTTTTTCTATCCCATTCAGCCTTCCCAGGCCGCTGCGAAGGCCTCCAGGGCCTGCACAAAACAATCCAATGGGGCCTGGGCCACCCCCGCGCCTATCTGACCAATGCCCGCCTCACGATGGGCAATGCCCGTATTGATCCATGGAGCGATACCCGTCTCTACTACCCGGCGTATGTCAATGCCCGAGGGGACTCCCAGGCCATCCATTGTCGACAGCAGAAGGTGAGGGCTGCGACCCACGGTGACTTCCATCATTTCCTCGGTATAGCGACGGGCTTCAGCCAGCCCGCCTACACCCACAAATTTTGCCACCGCAGGCGAGGCTGCCATGGCAAAGGCGCCAAGCCCGAGGGTCTCGATAATGGCCGAATCCCCGATGTCCGGGTTGGCATCTTCTTCACCAAACCCCGGGAAGTAGAGGCCTTTGGGCATCTGAACCGGGGCCGTAAACCAGCGTTCTCCAAGGGCCCCTATGCGCACACCGAAATCAGTCCCGTTTCGAGCCATAGCGGTCACAAGCGTACAGCCGGGGATGTCCATTACCGTATCCATGGTCGCCTTGGCTGCAGCCATTGCCACATTCAGAAAGAACTGATCGTTGCCTGTTAGGTATTCCGTTATCTCACCGAGATGTTCCGATACGTTTGCAGCCCGAACCAGGTGGGGCATCAGTGCCCGTATGAGCAGCGAAGTGGCGGCCACGTTGCGCTGGTGCATCTCGTCTCCCATCAGCAATGCCTGTGCCATCATCACCCGCAGATCCAGACCTCCGGCTCGCTCTAATGTGGCATGGAGCGCCGGGGCGACCACTTGCTGCAACCAGCGCAACCGCTTCAATACGCTTTCGTCGTTGGCACCAAACCGCAGCACCTTTCCCAGACCCTCGTTGAGTGTTGCGTATGAGCGGTTGCCGTACTCCCTGTTCTCTATCACCATAAGCGGCATGCTATGGGTAATGAGCCCGGTCATGGGC
>JABMQV010000353.1 GCA_013203065.1 Desulfobacteraceae bacterium
AGCATGTATTTAAAGATATAAGTGGATTATATATGGGGAATATCCGGTCAATTTGTTTTGCGAAAATGTAAGAAAGAACTTCTGGGACGGTGCACTAGTTTCCGGAGACGCCCTGGTGTGTCAGATGTTGTTATTTCCAAAGTCTTTTCCCAGCCTTCTGGTGAGTTCCAAATACCTTCGCCCTTCCTCCGGCCTCCCCCTCTTGAGGCACCCGTTACCGTAGATATTACACTTGAAGGAGAGTTCCTCCAGGGCAGCCTTGTGCTGCCTTTTGTCCAGCGTCCCGCTCTTTATCAACTTTACAAGAGACTTGATCCGGAAGCGATCCATCCCCTTGTGAAGCGCGGATAGTTGGTCCGGGTGCCCGCCCTCCCTGACAACGAACTCTTGCCGGATCAGGTGAATAGGATAGCGGCAGGCAATCCTAAGCCATAGGTCATAGTCTTCACAGGCCGGTAAGGTCTCGTCAAATATCCCCACGTCTTCCAGAAGGGATCTCTTGATCATCACGGCGGAAGGGCTCACCAGGCAGAGCCTGAGCGAAGCTTCGAAGATATGCCCCGATGGCTTTTGATGTCTGTTCCTGGGGTTGACCCGACGACCCTTTCTGATCCAGACCTCTTCGGTCTGACAGACTACGGCCTCCGGTGTATTCTTGAAAAAACCTGTCTGGGCCCTCAGCTTTTCCGGCAGCCAGTAGTCATCGGAATCCAAAAAGGCCAGAAAAGGAGCGCTGGATCTCTTGATTCCGGTATTCCGGGCCGCAGAGACTCCCTGGCTGGATGAATGGGCAACATAGGTAATTGCCCCGCCAAACTGCGACATCTTCTCCCTTGTCCCATCCCTCGAACCATCGTCTACCACAATGATTTCATGGTCTGTGAAGGTTTGATAAAGGACGGACGAGATGGCTCGGGCTACCTTTCCGGCCCTGTTGAGCGTTGGTATGACGACACTTACGATTGCCATGGCATGAGCGGCCATATGAGGGCCAGCAGACCGGCTAGGATAAAATTCCCCTCAACCAGGGACTCCAAGGGAATCCCCGGATAAAGCCACCGTTTTTCATAGGCCATGAGGCAGAGCCATAGTGTGAACAGAGGGAGTAACAGGATATACGAGAATGGTCCCACAAGCCCCAGGAGCGGACTTCCCAAGAGGATGATTGCAGTGGCGATGAGAACGGTTTTGAGGAGAAGCAATGTCTTTTTCTCTCCAAGGATGATGGGCAAGGTCTCGGTGCCGACGATCATGTCTCCCTGGACTTGGAAGATGTTATAGAGGGTGGCCCTTATATAACTCATTGAAAAAACTATTAAAAATCCAATTATTGAGGCGCTCCATAAAATAGGATGTGTCTTCAACAATGGCAAGAGTGTGATCACCGCCATCCAGGCAAGGGCCTCTGCAAGACTCCTTGACCCAGGAATATCTTTGATTCTTGTGTATCGGTGTCGGTGGCGAAATCTTTCAGGGATGAGGGGAATGCTGTAAATAATACCCAAAATACTCAAGCCAATGAGTACAAAAAAAATGGGAATGCCACTCCTGATGGATAAGATCAGAGCAATTGCCATGGCGGCCAGGCCTGATAAGATCAGATGCAGCCTGTGGTTTCGGAGAAAAGCTGCCCTATCAGGGTCGTTGTAGGCACTGGCTCCCTTATCCAGGAAACGATTGAAGACGTGCATGGCGTAAATGTAAAAAAAGGCCACAAGTGGGAAGGTGATATTTGGATCTCTGCCTGACAGGAGTGGGATGGCGTAAGCAAATGAAAAGGCCCCGGAGGCGATAAGGAGATTGCTCAGCGTCAAAAACCTTAGTGCTTGAAGCAGCCGATACCTGAGGGAAAGCTTTCCTTCACGTCCCAAGCCCTCTATGGCCCTGACCACGTTGCTGATCATCCAGTTTGGGGTGGAGGCACCGGCAGCGACACCAATCTGATCCATCCGGGCGAGAGCGGCCTTGTCCAGATCCTTTTCAGTTTCCACATGGAAGGTGGGCAGGCCCACCTCTTCCGAAACCTGTGCAAGTCGCTGGGTATTGCCGCTGTGGTATCCGCCCACCACCACGACACCATCCACCTGGCCTGCAAAGGACCTGACCTCCTGCTGCCGTTGGTGGGTAGCTTCACAGATGGTGTCAAAGACGAGGATGTGGGGAAATCGCTTTTTGAGAGCCGCTACCACATCACGGAAGATCACCTCATTTTGAGTGGTCTGGGCAACGACGAACAGTTGTTCCAAAGATGGCAATGCTGAAACGTCTTTCGCGTTTTGGATCAGATAGGCAGGGGTCTTGCTGTAACCCATCAGGCCTATCACTTCGGCGTGGTCCCTATCCCCAACAATAACGGCCGCATAGTTTTTGTTGGTGTGATAGCGGATAATTGCCTGAACTCTGGCTACCTTTGGACAGGTGGCATCAATGATCTCAAGCCCGGTATCTTTTACTCTCCGTCGTTCTTGCGGGGGGATGCCATGGGCCCTGATCACTATCCTTCCAGCCTCGATCCTGTTGGAATCATCCAGGGGGACAATCTCTCTGGATGCAAGGAGATCAAGGACCTGTCGGTTATGAATGAGGGGGCCCAGGGTATATAGGGGGCCTTTTTTTTTGTTGGCCTCCACCAGCGCCATCTCCATGGCGCGGCGGACACCCATGCAGAAACCCGCCGTTTTTGCCAGTTTTACTTTCATGAGGACCTTCCCCCTTAATCACCGTCATCAAATGGCTATTTGGCGGCTTACGGTTGTTGGGACTTCCGGGAAATCAGGACTTTTTTCCAAATCAGTAAAATACGAATCCAGTGCGGCCATCAAGCTCTCAAGACTCTTGATGCCGGTAAAGGTGCCGCGAAAGCGGCTACTGTTGGGCAGCCCCTTTGTATAACGGAGCAGAAGACCCCGGATGACCTTGGATGCCTTAGGCTCACCCATATCAAGGGAGAGGAGGCGGAAGTGCTCCGTGATTAAGGCCCTTCTTTCGGATAGTCCCGGGGGGATTATCTCATGGCCTTGCGCCATTTCGAGGGTCTGTTTGAAGATCCAGGGGTTTCCCACCGCACCCCTGCCGATCATAACGCCATCGCACGCGGTCTGCTGCTTCATCTCAATAGCTAAGGAAGGGCTAAAGACATCACCGTTTCCGATAACGGGGATTTTCAGGTGCGATTTGGCCTCTGCGATAATGGACCAGTCAGCGTGTCCGGAAAACCCCTGTGTGGCATAACGGGGGTGTATGGTGATGGCATCGGCACCACAGTCTTCAATGATCCTGGCAATT
This sequence comes from Desulfobacteraceae bacterium, assembly GCA_013203065.1. The sequence goes on from JABMQV010000353.1 coordinate 3,286, forward strand.
TCCAGAGCAACCGGCTGATCGGGAGACCATCCCGCACGGATCTTGACGGTCAGGGGGACAGAGCAGACCCGGCGGACAGCAGAGATGATCTCCCGGGCCCTTTGAGGGACGCGTAAGAGAGTTGACCCTGAGCCGGTTTTCACGACCTTTCTTGCCGGGCACCCCATATTGATGTCTATTATGTCCGCGCCTTTTTCAATGGCAATTTGTGCGGCCGCCGCCATCACATCCGGGTCAGGACCAAATATCTGGACCGAAAGTGGTTTTTCGTCGGGGTGACTTTTGAGATAATTGAAGGTCCTTTGGTGCCCCAGCGTCAGCCCCTTTGCGCTGATCATCTCGGTGGTGACCAGACCGGCCCCAAGGTTTTTGACGATGATGCGGAAAGGCAGGTTTGTGATCCCCGCTAAGGGAGCCATAACAAGACAATTTTTTAGCTTTATGGATCCGATCCGTAACATGAGATCATCTTAAATAAGTCATAAAGTAAATACAAGCTCTGCAATGCAGGACCAGGGCTTCTTTGCACACCTGAAACGGTTCAGGGGTTCAGGGTTCAAAGGCCAAAGGGTCTCATGGAGTGTTGATAAAATCCGCTTTGATATTGTTGACGTGTCAGTCGTTTTTTGGGTTAAGGGCACCCACAGGGCATGCCTGGGCGCAGGCGATGAATTCCTGGTAAGGAGGGTTTGAAAGATCCTTTGCTCCGTAGAAGGCGATTACGGTATCGAAGCCCCGTTTGGCAAAGGTCAAGAAAGGTTGTCCCTGTTTTCTGCGGCAGACATGGAGACATCTCCCGCACAGGACACAGCGGTTGGGATCGTATCGCAGAAACGAATGATCCTCCATCCCCTCTGTTTCCTTTCGCAATTGTTCCAACCGTTTTGGCTTTAACCCGACCTTTAGGAATCTGGCAATGGTCTGCAGGCCACATTTCTTGTTGGCGGGGCATCGGGCACAGTCTACGTCATGGGCAGATAGGAGGAGTTTCAGGGCCGAACGCTGGAGTCTCCTGACAGGGGGCGTATCGGTCTTCACTTTCAGACCAGCTCTCACCGTGACGCTACATGAGGTGACCGGTCCATCTTCCCCCATAATTTCAACAAAACACAGCCTGCACGAGGCCGGGGGGCTGTCCATGCCCTCAAGATGGCAGAGGTTGGGGATGTAGATGTTGTTATCAAGACAGACACGGAGGAGCGTCGCCCCTTCTTCTGCTTCAATTTCCTTTTTGTCTACCAGAAATTTAACCATAACGAGAATTCACCAAAGGCGGTCTGGCCTCTTTGTCTTGAAGAACGTAAATCACCAACCGGCAATCTTATCCCGTAACAGGTGTTTCATTTCCATTTTACCCGGACATCAATCGTCATTTCCAGGGGGCCGTTCTACAATAGGAACCCTGTCCGGGGGAGATACCTTCTTTACCGCATCATACTCCGCTGGGCAGGCGGTCACACATTCACCGCATTTGACGCAAAGTGTTTGGTCGATCCCCTTTTTTCTGTTCTTGGTGGTAAAGATGGCTTCAACCGGGCAGCTCCCAACACAGGCATCACAGCCGCGCGCGCATTTTTCCAAATCAATATAATAGGCCGTCAGGGCACGGCAGGCTCCGGCCGGACACCGTTTTTCCTTCACATGGGCCACATATTCGTCCCTGAAATACTTCAGAGATGTGAGCACAGGATTGGGGGCGGTCTTTCCCAAACCACAGAGGGAGCCATCCCGTATATCTTGACTCAAATCCTCCAGGAGTTCCAGATCTCCTTCTCGACCTTCCCCCTTTGTTATTCTCTCCAGCAGGTTGAGCAGATGACGGGTACCGATCCTGCAAAAGGTGCACTTGCCGCAGGATTCCTTCTGGGTAAAATCGAGGAAATATCGCGCCACATCCACCATACAGGTCTCCTCATCCATCACCACCATGCCGCCGGAGCCCATCATGGCCCCCGCTTCCGTCAGCGAGTCAAAATCGATGGGGGTGTCCAGGAAATCCGCAGGCAGACACCCACCCGAGGGCCCCCCTACCTGGACTGCCTTGAAGGTCTTTTTATTTGGAATCCCGCCGCATATATCAAAGATGAGGGTCCGTAGCGGGACACCCATGGGAATTTCCACCAGACCGGCGTGCAAAATATCCCCCACCACTGAGAATATGGCCGTCCCGGTACTGCCCTCAGTACCGATTTGTCCATACCAGGTTTCCCCATGTTTCATAATCGGTGGAACAGAGGCAAA
>JABMQV010000354.1 GCA_013203065.1 Desulfobacteraceae bacterium
CTTAAAGAGCTGAACCCGGCCCTGAGAAGAAATTCCACTCCCAACAGACCCTATGCCTTTCAGGTGCCCAAGGGCAAAGGGGAAGCGCTTGTGGCAAAGTTGGCTCAGATACCCCTTTGGCAGCCTCCAATTCCCTCCTATGTGACCCACAGGGTTAGAAAAGGGGAATCACTCTCAGTCATTGCCCGAAGATACAGGACCAGTGTCAGGGCTATTGTGGACCTGAACGGTCTTAGGAGCAGCCGTTTCATCAAGGCGGGGTGGAAACTGAAGATCCCCACCGGGAGAAGGTATGTGTCACGTTCAAAGCCTCCTCAGAAAGTCGCCGCCGTGAGGACTTCGGGAAAACCTCAAAATTATGTTGTCGATAAGGGGGACTCTCTGTGGAAAATCGCAAATCACTTCGGGACGACCGCTGAGTCCATTCAATCCTTAAATAAATTGAAAGGTACCAGTCTGAGCGTAGGGAAGACCCTCAAGATTCCCGCATCCCACAGACCCACAAAAAAGATGAAGACGAGGGCATATACAATTTTAAGAGGAGATTCACCATACCTTATCGCAAAAAAACACCAGATGAACCTCTCCGAATTCCTCAGATTAAACAATCTAACGCCCAGGAGTACTATCTTCCCCGGACAGGTATTGCTGGTAAAAGCCCAATAGCTCCGCACTGCCCAGAAACAGCAGCATCATCCAACGCCACACCGATATCACCCTCCTGGTAATAGGGGCGGCAGTGCTGAGCGTGGTTTTTTCTCTGGGAGCAACCTTTCTGGTGAAAAGATTCACCCGAAGAAATTCTTGAAGGAACCATCACAGGATTTCAAGAAGTTCTTCCAGAAAGGAACACGTATAGTGAGGTTCAGGGTCCCCCGGGGACATGAGGGATCTCCCATCGTTGGTCAGAAGGACCGTCTTTGCACCCGCGGCCTTCCCCGCCATCACATCAAACCGAAAATCTCCCACCACCAATAGCTCCTCCGGGAGCACACCCATCTGACCAGCAGCCTTGAACACCCCTTCCGGATGGGGCTTGGGAAGTGAACCGTCACGCGTGATAACAACGGCAAAATCTTTAATAGATATGCCATCGAACTTCTCGAGGGCCCGCTCCACTGAGCTGAGACTGTTTCTGGTGAGTATGCCAAGACTGAGGCCCCTTTTCTTTAAAGAGGAGAGGCACTTCTCCGCACCATGATTGGGACGGGATGTCTCGGCTGCGTTCTCCTCAAATTCCTCCAGGATCTTTGTCAGTTCGACTCTCCTGGCGGTCGGTTGGGACTCCAGATATTCTAAGATGGGCTCATCAAGAGGGCACCCAAGCCTTTTCTTGATCGCCGGAAAATCAAGGGCACCAGGGAGAGTCAACGTACCGTCAAAATCAAATAAGACACCCTTTATGATCATCTTTTCCTTCAAACATGAGACATCGGCTTTGAGCTGGCGGCAAAAGCCATTTTGTGATAATTTTTCGAGAGATAGTGAGGTCGTGGACTATTATTCCAAAAAGGCTTGAAATGTCAAAAGAAAACGAAAATTCTTGGGAAGGCGAGCCTGGGGGTGAAATTGCAAACGATTGAGTGCAAGATACACTCACAAAGGCTGTTTTTCAGACGCCGAACAGGAGAAGGCTGCGAAATGTAGTCTTCTGTTTTAATAAAAGGATTCCGGGAGAAGTATAGGAAAACTTGAATCGAGTTGAGGTTAAAAAACTACCTATTTCTTCAGTTTTTCTTTAATGGCGAGGCCGAGCCAGCCATATAACTCCATCTCTGAATAGTTCCTGAACAGGAGTTTGGTGACAATGCCCCTAAGCAGAATACCAACCAATGCTCTTCCACGCGTGCCGATCATGATCATGGAGGCTCCAATGATAGTATTGCATGACTAGGCTCAAAGGCATGCAGAGTGCCCAATGCTTCTGTTCTATCAAAGGCTCCTCTTATTTGGTAATCCCGGGTGACAATCGGCTCAACGCATTAGTCGTGACTCAATTGAAAGTCATCTGGCAGCCGCCTACAGACAGGGCAACTCTGCATACTGAAGGGTCTTTCAAGGTGGCTTTCCTTTAAGAGAAGATCATCCATGAATATGTCTTTCGTCGGCCGATCAGCCTTGATCAGCCCTTCATGGATTACAATGGTTCTTTCACAGAGGTCCAATACCATGTCAAGATCATGGGTTGCAATTATTTTTGAATGCTTAAAGGTTTTAAGAAGCTCTATAAGCTGACGTCGTGCTCGGGGATCAAGACCCGCGCTCGGCTCATCCATGACGAGAATATCCGGAGACATTGACAGTACCGTGGCAATGGCCACCCTCCTTTTCTGGCCGAAAGAAAGCCTGTGGGGCGGTCTATCCTGCAGATCAGCCACGCCGACGGTTTCCAAAGCCTTATGCACCCGGTCATTCACTTCATTGATCGGCAACCCGAGATTCAACGGACCGAAGGCAACATCGTCATAAACCGTTGACATGAAAAGCTGGTCATCGGGGTTCTGGAATACCATACCAACGGTCCGCCGAACCTCGTAAAGAGTTTCCTTGGTGAGGGGGGAATCGCCGATACGCACCTGGCCTGAAGTGGGGGTAAGGTAACCGTTCAGATGTAGAATAAGGGTTGATTTGCCTGCCCCATTGGCACCGACAATAGCAACTGATTCACCGTGCCTGACCCTGAAAGAAACGCCGAGCAGGGCGTGGGTTGAATCGGGATAATTAAACTTCAAATCTCTGGCTTCTACGATATGGTGGCTCATCAAACGATCTCCATCAGAAAATTCCCCACTAAAACCGTAATGTCGACAAAGCGGATGAAGCTAAAAAACAGGATAAGGCCAAAAAGATATAAGATTTCCGCCCAACCAAAATGGTACTGGTGGACAATTCTAATTTCGCCCGTAAAGGCGCGGGCCAGCATGGCCATATGAATACGCTGGGCCCGGTCCAGGGTATGCAGCAGCAGATTTCCTAACAACTGCTTGAAAATTCGGAACCGCATTTTTTTTCTGGTAAAGGAGCGCTGGGTATAGGCCCTGATCATGCGAATGGATTCCTCCATCAGTACAAAAAGATAGCGATAGAGCATAAGCAGCTGTACAGAAAATATGCGGGGCGCTCCCAGTCTTTCCAAGGCCATACAGATTGCCGGGAAACCGGTTGTGGCTATGAGAAGCAGGGCTGCACCAACCGTCAGGATGAAGCGCAGGAGAATCGAAATGAGCGATACCCAGCCTCCTGAAATATGCAGGGGGCCGATCTGCATCAGGATATTCCGGTCAAAGAAGGGGTTGAAAATCCCAATAAACACAACAAAGGGCGAGACAGTCAGCAGTTTACGCATCAGGTAACCAAAAGGGATATTCGCCATACCGATTAGAAAAGCCGGAAATAAAAAAAATGGCAGCAGCCTGCCGATTTCATACTTATCAAAGGACACGACGTAAATGATAAAGCACAGGGTGGTTGCCACCTTGACTCGCGGGTCAAGCCGATGGATAATGGTATCCTTTTCAGCCAACAAGTCGAGGCGTCCCAGGTCATAGAATACCGTATCAAGGCGTGATGACATTGTTCTGTTTTATACTTATTTAACGTTGGCAGTTTGTTAGGCCGTGGATCCGCGCTTTTTTAAGACAACTCCTAAGAGAACGGCAATGCCCAGAACCAACAACCCACCGAAAAGAGCTGCAACAGATGTCCCTGTTCTGGCTTCTGTCGCTGAAGGTTCATGGCCGCTATCGCTTTGGTTGAAAGAGTAATCGGGCATGAGGCTGGTTTTTTCCTGGACGCTTTCCAACTTGCTGTACATGGGTTGACCATGGTTTTCAAGCTCAGGAGCGCCGGTGACTTTCTCGATGGACCATTCCAGGCCGTCCGGGTGTTTTGAGGCGTACCAGGCAAGTATCCCTCCGGTTAAGGCTGTTGCCAAAATCAGCCCGATAATAATATTTTTGATCGGCAGATTGCCAAGCGGCTGCTCATTCATAGCCCGATCAAGTATTTCAGGACGGGCATGCCAGATGAAAGAAACCACACCGGCAGTGGCAAGTCCTTCCATCAGGCCGATGGCAAGATGGATCGGCTGCATCATAAGAAGGAAAGCGGAGAAAGGGAGAGCGGTGATGCCGGAAAAGTAGGTTTCCACGACAACGGCGAAAGCCCCCAACTGCAAGCCTATAAGTGCCGCCAGGATGGAACCTGTAAGCAGCTTTTTCTGGGTGAGATGCGAACCCGTGATTTTCTTGTATACAAAAGGATAGGCAATAAAACACGGGAAAAAACCCAGGTTGAAAATGTTACAGCCAAGGGCCAAAAGACCGCCATCGGCAAAAAAGAGGGCTTGGACAGTGAGCACGGAGGCAAGGGTAAGAAAGGCAGCATGGGGACCAAGCAAAATGGCGAGCAGGATGCCGCCTCCCAAATGACCGCTTGATCCGGTGCCGGGAATAGTGAAGTTTATCATCTGGGCAGCAAAGACAAAGGCGCCAAGAACTCCCATGAGCGGAATCTTCCTGTTGTCGAGCTGGCTTTGAACCTTCCGGGCACTGTAAATTGTCGTAACAGCTGTAGCGGCCCACATTACGCCTCCCATCCCGGGCGAAAGCAGTGCATCTGCCATATGCATTGGATAAGCCTCCCTTTTATGACCAAGCGCCAAACATATTATGAATATATTTTTGGTAGCACTTTATGTATACGTAACAAAAAAATTGATGTCAATCGTAAATATTTAAAAAAAATGCAGAATCCTGTATAGTGTGACCACTGCAAACATCATCTTGTGAAAATAGATAGATTACTAAGAACTGAGAGAAGGAGAGAATTTCTTATGGCTAATATAATCAGGTTCGGCATATCTATTGATGTGCGGCTGTTGGGAAAATTTGACAGCTTAATTGACGAAAAGGGTTACAGCAATCGGTCAGAAGCCGTACGTGATCTGATCCGCAATGCATTGGTGGAGGAGGAGTGGACCCAGGAAAACCAGGAGACCGTGGGCACGGTCTCTCTGGTCTACGACCA
>JABMQV010000355.1 GCA_013203065.1 Desulfobacteraceae bacterium
ACGCCAGCCTCTCCATGCCGTACCTGGCGCGGCCCATAGATATTGGCATAGCGCAAGGTGGTATAGTCAAGCCCATACTGATGCCTGTAAAAAGCAAGGTAGTGCTCTGAACAGTATTTTGTAACGGCATATGGGGAGAGGGGTTTTGGCTCGCAATCCTCGGAGGTGGGGTATTCGGACGCCTCGCCGTAAATAGCGCCTCCCGAGGAGATGAAGATAACCTTTTTAACCTTATATTGAACAGCGGCCTCCAGCAAATTCAAGAGCCCCTTAATATTGATGTCTGCGTCAAAGATGGGATCGGATACCGAATCGGGCACACTCATCTGGGCGGCGTGATGGTTCAGAACCTCAGGTCGTTCCTTCTCCATCACCTTGACCACCTCTTGTGAACGAATGTCTAACTCATAGAATCGTGCCTCCGGGTTGACGTTGGAGCGCTTGCCGGTGTAAAGGTTGTCAACCACCAAGACCTCATGACCGGCCCTGACATAACCGTCCACCACGTTTGACCCGATAAACCCCGCACCACCAGTTACCAAGATTTTCATAGGACACCTCCCCAGTCTCTTACAAATTGAATTGCACGCACGATGGTCACCATTTTTCCTCGAAGAGGAGTCTTTCAGGCTAATAGCTGAAAGTTATCAGTATTGAGATTTAAGGTCAAGTTCCTGGGAAAAACGCTGGGGTTACGAATTATTCCCATTGAAAGTCTTTAAATCTTGATATATTAGATTTGAACGGATCTTAATGGTTCCCCATATTGAAATTGCAGTGGAGTATTAACAAATGATCAGCAAATACAAAAGTATTCTGGATGGGATTGGTGGGACGCCATTGGTCCTGGCAAACAGGCTCAATCCAAACAAAGACGTGGAGATACTGGCCAAGCTTGAATCATTTAACCCTGCCGGTTCTGTAAAGGACAGACCGGCCCTTTACATGATTGAAGAAGCCGAGAAAAAGGGGGAGCTTACAAAGGATAAGGTTATCCTCGAAGCCACGAGCGGAAACACAGGGATCGGGCTTGCCTTTGTGGCGGCAGTCAAGGGGTACCCTATTGTTCTGACCATGTCGGAGGCGGTGAGCGAAGAGCGAATCAATATCCTTAGGGCCATGGGCGCGGAGATAAAGTTCACACCTGCGCATTTGGGGACTGATGGCGCCATTGAATTCAGCTACAAGTTGGCGAGGGAAGCGCCCGAAAAATACTGGCTGGCCGACCAGTTCAATAATGAGGCCAACTGGATGGCTCACTATCACACGACGGCCATGGAGATCTGGGAACAGACAAACGGCGATCTGGACATTATTGTGGCAACCATGGGTACTACCGGTACCCTGATGGGGCTCAGCAGACGATTTCAGGAACTGAAGCCCGACGTGCAAGTCATCGGCGTGGAACCCTACCTGGGTCATAAGATCCAGGGACTAAAAAACATGAAGGAATCGTATCGGCCGGGTATTTTTGAAAAGCAGCGACTGGCCCGAATTATCCACATCGACGATCGAGAGGCATTTGAGACCTCGCGTATTCTGGCCAAAGAAGAAGGGATTTTTGTGGGGATGAGTTCCGGCGCTGCAATGGCCGCTGCCATCAGAGTGGCCAAAGAGATCAAAAGGGGCAGACTGGTTGTGGTGCTGCCTGATGGCGGTGAGAGATATTTGAGCACCCCTTTGTTTGTGGAAAAGAAAAAATCCGGGGTGCGCCTCCATAACACGTTGACCCGAAAAAAGGAAGACTTCATCCCCATCCAGGAAGACCGTGTAACCTTGTACGCATGCGGCCCCACGCTCTGCCAGTTGATACCTCTGGCCCAATGCAGACGTCTGGTATTCTCGGACCTCATAAGACGGTATATGGAGTTCAAGGGCTACCAGGTAACCCACATTATGAATGTCACAGACCTGGATGACCGGACCATCGAAGGAGCAGAGGAGTCCGGCATGTCCTTAGCGGAGTTTACCGATAAATACTACGTGGCCTTTATGGAGGACCTGGACAGGTTGAACATAAAAAGGGCCACCAGATACCCCAGGGCCAGCGAGCATGTGGACGACACCATAGAGCTTACCCAGAAACTGCTTGAAAGGGGATACGCCTACGAAAAATTCCGTTCCGTGTATTTTGACATCTCACGATTCAAGAACTATGGAAAGCTCTCGAAAATTGATCTTGACAAGATCAAGCTCGGTAAAACCGTGGACTTAGACCAATATGAAAAGGAAAACCCACGGGATTTTACTCTCCTAAAAAGATCAACCCTCAATGAGCTAAAAAGCGGGATATTTTATCAGACCCAGTGGGGGAATATTAGGCCTGGCTGGCATATGGAATGCTCGGCCATGGCAATGAAATACCTTGGCCCCACGTATGACATACACACAAGCGGCGTTGAACTGATATTTCCCCATCATGAGAACGCAATCGCCATCAGTCAGTCTGTCACAGACAAACCGCTGGCCAATTACTGGGTCCACAACGAACAGGTCCTGATGAACGAGAAGGAACCTTCGTCTTCCTCAGGGCGGGATACCCTGACTCTGAGGGATCTTCTGGATCAAGGCTACACGGGAAGAGAGGTGCGTTACTGGCTCCTCAGTCGCCACTACCGGAAACCCATCTTCTTTTCCTATGCAAAGTTGAATGCAGTCAAGAATACCTTGGCCCATCTTGACAGATTCGTCCAAAAACTCCACATTTCCAAACCAGGGCCTGATGATTCCAGTATGGATCAAATAGCCTATAACTTGCGGCATAAATTTGCGGAGTCCATGGACAATGACTTCAACATTGCTCCAGGACTGGCAGCCCTCTTCCAGTTCACCCGAGAGATAAACAAGATCATGGACCGAAAGGGCCTATCAGCTTCAGATAAAGAAAAGGTGCTTGAGGAACTGAAGCGCATCAACTCGGTGCTGGATGTTATGGACCTCGAACTCCAGGAGATGGATAGAGATGTAGAGGGCCTCATTGAAAGCAGGGAGAAAGCCAGAGAGGAAAAGGACTGGGAGAAGGCCGATCACCTGCGCCAGGAGCTTAAAGACATGGGCTTTGAAGTTATCGACACCAAGGAAGGGCCGCTATGGCGCAAAGTCAAAGACTGATCCGCGAAGAGGTCTGAAATTCAGGCACCATAAGGCCCAATATCAGTCTGAGGGTCTGGTAATCGAGGGGCTTAAAAGCACCACGGTAGGCAGCAACGGCCGTACATCCACATCTGGAGCAATCGGCGTCATCCCCATAGGTACAGTCCTTGGGGTTTCCATCCGATCTGAAACACCTCACTCTCCTACTGACGGGACAGGCGGAGAACCTGTTCCATTTGGCAAAGTCACGATAGGTCAGGAATTGGCGGGCCATGGCAGGTGTAAAACCTATCTTCTCTCCATAGATTCTCCTCAACCGAAGCAGGTGTTTTATCACACGGTCTCGTTCCCCAAGCGGTATAAAGAATTCGGAATCATCCGAACCCAGGTTGGGGGTGAAGAACGAAAAACCGATCCCCTTGATGGGCAGGGCCATCATCTCTCTTACAAAATCCTCTATCCTGTGTTGATTTAACCGGCATATGGTAATATGAACAATGGGAGGCTGGGGCGCCTTGAGCACGCTCTCAAGGGCCAGCGCGTACACTCCCCTGCCGCGAAGCCTGTCATTGACGTCTTCCGGGCCATCAAGGGACACAATCCATTGCCCATTTTCCAGTTCCGGGAATCCATTTGTCCCGTTAGTGAAGGCCAGCGTTGCATCAAAGATCTTGCTGGCTGCCTTGCAAATCCCTGGCCGAAGTGTCGGTTCACCCCCGTAAAGAATGGCTGCACGGAGCCCTCTTGCCCGCAATCCCTTCATCAGGGCCACCATTTCAGAATCCGCCAGTTCTTTTGGATGTTCTTCCTTCCACCAGTAACAGTGAAGACATGTGAGATTGCAGCGGTGGGTAATGTCAATGGCTACGGAGGTGGGTTGATTTGTCAAGAGCCATTTGCCGAGGATGGCAAGTTTTCCTGCGGTTAAGACCATGGAGATTTCAGATTGTTGATTGTTGATTTTTGATTGTTGATTGTTTACGTATGTCGTTTAGCTTGACAATCCGGCATACGGTTGTCATTCGGTGGTCGTTGGTTAGTGGGCATAGGAGTTCGGGTCTTCAATCCCCTCTTTGTCCTTAACCTTGAACGTTGAACCCCGCCCCC
>JABMQV010000039.1 GCA_013203065.1 Desulfobacteraceae bacterium
AATAAATCCCCTGAAATGATCCTGATCTTGGACGGTGAAGAACTGGTCGGGGCCAAACAGAACCGGATCATCAACACCACCATACTGGTTCAGGGTAATGCCACCATTGTGATCCCGGTCAGCTGTGTGGAGCATGGCAGGTGGTCTTATGACAGCCCGAAATTCCACAGTCAGGAGAGGATGATGTCGTCCAATCTCCGCGCCATGAAGACAGAACAGGTCAATTATTCCGTCCGGTCTTCAGGGGAATTTCGTGCTGATCAGGGCGCCATATGGGACGGCATCGCCGAAAAGGCGGACAGGATGGAGGCCCCGTCTCCCACCGGCGCCATGGCAGCGATTTACGACAAAGAAAGACCATCTATAAGGGAATACGTAAAACACTTCAGTCTGATCGATTCCCAGGTAGGGGCAATCTTCATGATTAACGGCCAGGTAGCAGGGTTGGATGCCTTTGGAAAACCCGGTACCTTTTCAAAGGTCTTCAAAAAGCTGCTTGAAAGCTACGCCCTCGATGCCATCGACTGGTACGACCCTGACAAAGAGCACAAGGCCCTAAGGAGCGAGGTCACCAGATTCCAGAAGTCCGCACTTTCAGCTGATACAGAAGGCCGCCAGTCCGTGGGTCTGGGCACCGACTTCCGCCTGGATTCCAAAAAGGTGACCGGCTTTGCCCTGGCCCTTGAAGATCAGCTTCTTCATGTCTCCATCTTTACCCGGCCAGATGGCCGAAATACCCATCCGGCTGATTCACGGATCGAGAGGTTTTCAAGGAGAAGACGCAATCGAAGGATTTAGACAGGATATAGAGGATTTACGGGAAAACAGCCTCAGGTGTTGGAGACTCAAGGTTCAAGCAAGACAACGTGCAACGCGCAACCCGTAACGCGCAACCCGTAGTCCCCATAGGGAAAGAGGACTTAATATGGTCAACGGTTACCCAAAACCCCGTTACTCTGAACAAATGAAGAGCGGGGTTTTGTATTACAGTGCCCGGGAAAAGCGCATGTAAAAATACATAAGATCAGGATGCGGAAAAAAGTCAACGTAGGCAACAACGGAGATTTGTACGGGTTATGATCTCAGGAGGGAAGGGCGATTTTAATGACGGCTGATAAAGGTTTGGTGCCAATCGAGTTGATCCAGAGTAAGATTATTGTTGTCCGCGATGAAAAGGTCATGATTGATCGCGACCTTGCTGAGCTTTACAGCGTCGAGACTAAGCAATTGAAGCGGGCTGTACGCAGAAACTTGGATCGTTTTCCTGCTGATTTCATGTTTGAACTAACAAGGGAGGAGTACAATTCTTTAAGGAGCCATTTTGGCACCTCAAGTTGGGGCGGGACAAGGTACCTGCCGATGGCGTTCACAGAGCAAATACCGATTTGGGCACCAGCCCATCAAGGGCTGACCCCATTTACCATGACTTGTTGCATTTCCTCAAATATTGTCTAAAATTATAGAGGAAATGACACAGGAGACGCCCATGAATCGAAAAGCGAAAATTTTTGAACTTGTGCAGCGGATGGGGATCGTCCGCCCCCGCGATGTTGAGGCGGCAGGTATTCCCCGTGAGTACCTACTCAGGTTGTACCGAAATGGCGAACTGGAGCGTGTAGGGCGTGGACTCTACACTCTGCCAGATGGCCTGAGGAATTCTTGAGGCCGGCTCTTGATTGCCCGGACATGCATTATATTGCGGCATATCTGGAGAAAAGATACTGGATGTAGAGGCTAATAGCCGGCTCATGCTGACGACCAGCCAATGACCGCCACAGCTTGGCCAAACGTTAGGGGAGAATGTTGAAATCAGCGTTCAATTAGGTGAAAATGAGATATGGAATGAAGATTTAAAAGATGGAGGAAAGTTGAACTAACAGTCAACAGCAGATCTGAGATCACAATTAAAAAGGACGACAACGGTAATCGCCATGGACAAAAAAGTGGATGTCTTAACTCCCGAGAACATTGCAGCGTTGATCTATTTGATTCGTGGTCAAAAAGTAATGTTAGACAGGGATCTGGCAGGACTTTACGAAGTCGAAACGAAGGTATTGAAGCAGGCTGTTAGAAGAAATATTGATCGTTTCCCTGAAGACTTTATGTTTGAACTTTCAGACCAGGAGTTTAAAAACTTGAGGTCACAATTTGTGACCTCAAGTTTGTCCCAATGGGGTGGCGCGCGGTATAAGCCCATGGTTTTCACCGAACAGGGTGTCGCCATGCTTTCCAGCGTATTGAGAAGCAAGAGAGCCATTCAGGTCAATATCCATATAATGCGTGCG
>JABMQV010000356.1 GCA_013203065.1 Desulfobacteraceae bacterium
ATGAAAATGATAATCTCCCCGGGCTATTCGCAACACTTCGGGATGACCCGGCAAATATAGCGGCCAAGCGCAACATCACCTTTGGGAAAAGGGGAGTTCTGGATCGTCCAAAGGAGAACATCAAAACAACCTGTAATCACTGTATTACAGCATGCAGTGGCCCGCTGGAGGTGCGGAAAAAATGGATGAATCTCTTATTTGACTCAGGAGTTGTCGAGTTGGATCCAGAGGGACGTGAAGTGGTAACCAGGCTTGACGAAAATGGAAAAAAAGCTGTTATCAGAGCAGCTCAAGTTCAGTGACGGCTGAAAGCAACAGCGCTGCACAAGACTTTTTTCATTCCAATACCTTTGGAAGGCGTAACGAGGGCTGATTGTGCAATTCAAAATAGATGACATCGAAGAAATTGCAGCAAAATTCACCGCCCAAAGCCCTGGAGTTGAGAGGAATTTGATACTCTTGAGTGGCTTGCCAGGAGTGGGCAAAACGACTGTCGCTAAGGAACTTGCTCGTCAAACGCACGGGTTGCATTTCGACATTGACGAGATCAAGAGGCTGGTTGTTCCCCAAGATCTTGTGACTGAGGATATAGATCCCCCCGAATACCGTTTCGAGTACTATTCAAAAACAATACGTAGGCTTCCATCTCTCTTCGCTAAAAGCCCCACCCAAGTTGTGATAATCGACGAAACATTCCATATGCGGTCATTCCGGCAGATGTGGGATGAAGCCTGCAAGGAATTGAACGTAAGAGTGCATTGGATAGAAGCGGTTTGCTGTGATAAACTGGTCAATGAGCGGCTTCGCATTGGGAAGGATAGGGAGAACCACATTTTGTCAGCAGATGAAGCCTATTCAATACATTGGCTTTTCAAAAAAGCGTTCGAGCCAATGGAAGGCCCCTATCAAGTTGTCGATACGGGTAAGGAAATAGTCCCTCAGGTCGAAAAGATCGTTATGAACATTTCTTGCAGGGAACATGCCCTCACCATAAAAACAGCCGTGCTGGCCGACCCAGCCCTTGTTGAAGAAGAAAGCCCACACGTCCGATGAATCCTTAGTCTCGCCTGACCAAACCGCCACTCCAGTGGTCTTCAGTAGAGGAGTCATGTTGTTTGTTCCAGTTCCCATTTTGTAAAGACTCTTTAATTCCTCTCTTGTGGGCATTCGCGATCCACCGCGTCATTCACGGAGAAAAGCATAACATCCTGCACCCGGTTTGTGGGTTGGGAATAAATGATATAGCTGAGGTCACTTCATGAAAAACCGATTTGAGGTCAGAAGCCGAAGTGCGGTCAGGGGTACGTAGTAAAAATGCCTGATGTTTTTTAAGAAGATTGACGGCTGGGCATAAAAGTAAATGTAGGCCATAAAAAGAAGTTTTCTCAACTTCCGGGGTGACACGTGGTCAAGGGCTATCACAGGCTGCAGGCAGGTGTAACTTCCCCAGCTTTTTTCCAGGAGTCGATCCTTTACCTTTTCATAGATTTTAGTCCCTGGATAGGGCGTCAAGATGGTGAACTGCGCCCTGCTGGGATTGAGGTCCTTGGCAAACCGGATTGTTTCTTTGATCATCTTTCCGGTTTCATTCAGTCCTCCAATGATGAAGCTTCCCGTGACCTCTATATCATTTGCTTTCAAAATTTCCATGGCTTTGAACGCATCTTTGACCAGGGCCTTTTTGCCATAATCGTCCAGGACGACCTGGCTGCCGTTCTCAAATCCCACGAAAACCCATTTGAGCCCTGCCACGGCCATCTGTTGAATCATGTGCGGGTATTTTATGATCGTCGTCACGTGAGAAAGTGCACTCCACGTGAGGTCCCAGCCCTGCCTCTTGATTTTCTCGGATAACCTGATCGCCCGACCCGGATCCAACGTAAAGGTGTCATCCATGAATGACAGAACGCAGTATTTATATTTCTTGTACAATAATTCCATTTCCTCAAAGACGTTATCGACGGATCGAGCCCTCCATCGGGAGCCGAATAAGCTTGAAGATGAGCAGAACTCGCAACGAAAAGGACAACCTCTTGACGTCACCAACGTCGTGATAGGACGGCCGTTGGTCTTCTCACGGTATAAATTCATATGCAAGAGATCCCTTGCGGGAAACGGCAGGGAATCCAAATCCCGGATAAACGAGGCATCAGGCGTTCTACTGACTTTACCCTCGGCCAAATAGGAAATCCCGTTGACCTCTTCAATCGGTATCTCTTTGGATAGATGGCGAACCAGAGAAAGAAAGGCGTATTCCCCCTCATTTCGGACGACATAGTCCACGACCCCGCTTCTTAACGCGTCTTCGTCCATAAAGCTTACGTGAGGGCCTCCAGTTACCACAATAGCCCCCCGGCTTTTTGCCAATTTGGCTATTTGAAGGGATATGGGGTATCTGGGAGTTTCAACGGAAATCCCCACAATGTCGAAATTTCCATAAGGATAGGTCCTCCAGTTTGTTTTCTCTACGCTAAAGTCCACTATTTTTACGTCATATTGATCTCTTAAAACCGATGCCAGATATGCCAACCCGAGAGGAGGCCGTCTCATGCCCACACTTCGGTAAGAAAAAAACCCGCTAGGCGGGTATACCAACAGAATTCTCATCGGCCGTCCTCCAGTTGCGTTTCGCTGCAAGCGTGAGTGGAATGAACAACAAGCCTTACCGGGGTCGGTGTACAGCCGTTCTAGGATGAAAATGCAGCAAATTCCATTTCAGCCTTTTCCAGCCATCCGTCGGCGCCGCATTCCCCGGGGATTTACAAACTGGCAATTCGCGCATTTCATCATGGAATGGAATGGAATGAATAATGGATATGGATAAATGGATAAGAAGTCGCTTTTTAGGCAGGGAGTATATGGAAATCATGGCTTGTGTGTCAAGCTAAATGCGACCGCATGATGTTGTGGCTGAAACTCGTCGGCCAGAAATGGGGGGGCGGCCTATTCGTCAAAACGGTATGCGAGCCGCTCTTCAAGGCTCTTCTGAACATGCTCGGCAAATCCAATACCAGCCTCGGTGTAGAGATTAAACGCGGCGTGTACACCCGCCTCTTTAAGCTCGGCCACTTCATCGTCGAACCGGGCGGTTGCGGAAACCAAGCCGGTGAAGTTTTGTGATGCCAATATTTTCGCTGCGTACATGTTTTCCGTGTGATTGGGCATGGCGAGAATGGCCACCCTGATTTTCCCCGGATATTTCGCTCCTTCCCAGAAATCGGGATCGGTTGGATCGCCCAGGACCACCTTACGGCCAGCCATCTGGTGCTTTTTGACGGCTTCTGCATCAAAGTCAACCCCTACAACGACCTCACCGTGCCGGTCGCGCATATACTCATACGCACTGGTGCCGATCCGCCCCATACCAAAAATAACAATTTCCGAATCGCCCGGATCGAGGGGCTCATCGTCGCGATGACGCGTCTTGGTCTCATAGCGTCTTAATCGACCGCTAAATCTCGCATAAATTGAATGGGCGGCGGTGTTTACGGGAGCTGCGAGTATAAACGTGATGGACAATGCGATGGCAATGATGATGAGCCATTCGTTTCCAATCCACCCGTTTTTCGCTCCTATGGCGGAAACGAGAAGGCCAAATTCACTATAATTCGCAAGGCTGAACGACCCCAGGAGGGCCGTACGGGAACGCAGCCTGAAACGTGTCAGGAGTACGAAAAAGAGAGCGACCTTAAAGACAGTCGCCACAGTCAACAGGGCTGCTATCCCAAGGGTTTGAAGGGTGGGATTGCCGGAAATTCCGATACTCAGAAAGAAACCAACGAGAAACAGATCCTTAAAGCTGAGTAGCACCTTGGAAAGCTCTTCAGCCTTGGGGTGCGTTGAAACAAGAGCTCCCGCAATCAAGGCCCCGAGATCGCCTTTCAGACCCACAAATTCGAAGCCTGCATGTCCCAGACCAAGGGCCAGAAATATCCCGAACAAAAGAAGAAGTTCTCTGTGTCCGCAACGATCCAGGATTGCCATCAGCAGGGGGCGGATGGCCAAAAGGGAAACTACCAGAACGATGGCCCATGGAGAAGGGATCTTGCCGGTTGAGACGGTTAAGAAAATGACTGCGAATATGTCCTGCATGATCAGTATTCCTATAGAGACGCGACCATGCAGCGAAGACATTTCCCCTTTTTCTTCCAGGACCTTGACGGCAAAGACAGTGCTTGAAAAACTCAAGGCAAATGCGATCAACAACGAACATTTGAAGTCCAGTGTGCTGAATACCGAAAAATCTGCAGCACCCAGCAAGTATATTCCGACCCCAAAGATGATGACGGTAATGAGCATGTGAATCGCGGCTCCGGCCCACACCTCTGGTCTTGCCAGGCTGCGAACACGCAATTTCAATCCGATACTGAACAGCAAAAGGGTCACGCCAAGATCAGCAATCCGTTCCAGGGTTTCACCCCCCTGGACACCAAAGGCGTTGAGCACGAAACCTGCTACCAGATATCCTACCAGGGGCGGCAGCCCCACGCGATTTGAAACAAACCCCAGAATGAATGCCAGAAGAACCCAAAAAGGATCCATGACAGGTCTCCTTGGTTTTATTGAGGCCCCATAAGAGCCTTCAGAGAATTCATAGCAGACAGACTCCTTCTATAGGATTTGCGATTGCCGATTTGCGGTTTACGATTCGAAAGCCCATCAAGAACAGCCTCATAACCCGAGAGGAGCCCAAAAACATTTTCTTCAACGGTATAGACATGTCCCCAATGATAAACGATAAATGATCAATGATAAATGACCTATGGTTAGACGTCAGAAAGGGCTTCCTGAACATGGTTCCCCTTTCCTAACCGGTAGGCCGCCCATACCGCCCCGAGGCCTCCTACGCCAAAAATACTAAAGGCCCACCCCCATACGATGTAATATCCCTGGCCTGATCCGGAGGGGTTTGTCCAATCCAGAACCAACCCGAAGATCAGGGGGGAAACAGCCCCTGCCCCGAACCCCAGCAAAGACCGAAAACCAAATGCAGCCCCAAGATAGGCGGGGGTAACCACCTCGGTCAAGGCCGCCGACAAGACAGGCGAGTCCCCGAGTGAGGAGAATGAATAGGCAAGCCCTATTCCAATGACCAGAATAAACGGCCACCCTATGGTCCATCCGAACATGAGCGAGCACAGGGTGCTTATACCCGAAAGCATTATGATGACACGGGCACGTCCCAGCCGGTCGGATAATGACCCCATGGTGAAGGAGGCGATGAGACCCGCCATGTGAAATGTTGCTGTCAAATAGGCGCCATGGCCTGCGGCATTCAGCCCCTGGGACCCTCCAAAGATCAAACAGCTGGAAACAAAGGCCGGGGTCCACGCCCACATTCCCAGAAGTTCCCAGCTATGAAATGTATAGGCGCTGATTAAGAGCGTCGCGGGCCGGTTCTTCATCACCTCCTTTTTAAATCCCTTCTGCCCCTGACGTCTCGCTACTGCGGTTTCTGTCTTTCTTAACGTAACCCATCCAAAAACCGCTCCGAGGACCGGCCCGAGACAGGTCACCAGAAACGAGAGCTTGTACCCTCCAGCGGGTATTGTCATTCCGGCGAGTGCCAGTGAGAGCATAAAGCCCATTGAACTGCTTGCGACAAAAAACCCGGAGGCCATCCCTCTTCGTGTGACCGGATACCGCTGGGCAATGATCATAAGTCCGGTCGTGTAGGTGCCTCCCAGTGAAATGCCCACGAGGCCATAAAGAATCAGAGCGGAGATATAACCGCGTGCCAGCAACGCAAATCCAATGGAAAAAAAGGCCGAGGCAAAGATTGACCATAGGTATACGGATTTGGCGCCTGTCCTGTCTGCCAGGTTGGAAAACACGAATAAAGATAGGGCATACCCGATCTGGAATGCGGTGGCAATCCCCCCTGCGGCCGCGGCCG
>JABMQV010000357.1 GCA_013203065.1 Desulfobacteraceae bacterium
GCACCGAGTATATCGGATGCCACCATCATATGCCCGAACGGCACGCATCCCCTGTTCATGCAAAGCCCGCCTAAATCCCCGGCGTCCACAATGGCCACATGGGCTCCCAGTTGCGCCGCCCTGATGGCCGCGGGCACCCCGCCTGCACCTCCTCCTATGACAACTACGTCTTTCATTTGATTCTCCTCATTCGCCTTTGTTCTTTATCAGCCTTACGTAGTTTAGAACATTCCCTTTACCCGCCCTTGCGCTTTGACATAACAATTCAGTATCCCAAAGAATCCATGCCATCGAAACGTTGTGATAACCCTTACATACAGCTACGATCGAATAATACCCCAAAAAGGCTTTGGTTCCTCAAAGATTTAATGTTTTTTTCTCCAGAAACGCTGACCATTCGTCGTAATTGGCTGGGCAAGTGGAGGGGCCATTTCCCTGTCTGAGCTTGCGCAAGTTCAGACTTTGCTCAACTGATCATTGCGATGGGGGGTCCTTAACCATTCCCTTTATGGTATTCAGAAACCTGGCAGCAGGCGCGCCATCGATAATCCGGTGGTCAAAGGTCAAGCTCAATCCCATCCGGGCTTCAGGGACAACCCGGTCGTCTCTGATGCCGGGTTTTTTTGCAATCCTCCCCACACCCAGTATGGCACTCTCGGGCGGGCGGATGATGGGTGTGAAATAATCGATATTGGCAAAACCCAGATTTGATATGGTAAAAGTCCCGTTTACCAGGTCATCGGGTACGAGTTTGTTTTCTCTTATTTTGTGAACCAACTCCGTTATGTCACGTTCAATCTCCCGAACTGTTTTTATGTCAGGGTTTCTGACAACGGGCACGATGAGCGAGTCGTTGGCCTCCATGGCCAAACCGATATGGATCTGCCGCCACACGCGGATCATATCTCCATCCACCGTGCTGTTTATTTCCGGGTGAAGACGAAGGGCCATCGCCGAAATCTTTACGAGGATGGCGTTGTATGAAACCCTCTGGCCATCCCCGTTAAGACGCTGTCGCCATGCCACAATAGATTCGGCGCAGGTCTCAGTATGCAGGGTTAACTGCGCGGTCTGGCTTATACTCTGGAACATATTATCAAAGATCACCCGCCGAACGCCTTCTATGGGGACGTTCTGCATGGGTTCTTTGCCCGTCACCGGTCCCGGCAACCCTTCATGCGCTATCCCTTCTGTTTTCTGCATATGAGTTTTCTGTCCCGCCAGTTCTCTGTGGATGTCCGGCCGTGTAATCCTACCGCCGGGACCGGTGCCCTGTATATTCCTCAAATCCAGATTGTGGGTTTTGGCCATTGAGCGCGCCAGCGGAGATACCTTTATCCGCTCTTTTTCCCCGCCGGACGGCATGGAACCCGAGACGGACGGGTCTGTTGGGGAAGAGACAAGATATGCCTCCACATCTTTTTTCATAATGGTTTCATGGGGTCCTGTGGGTGTCACAAGGGAAAGGTCGATCCCATGGGTTTTAGCCAGTTTCCGGGCCACCGGTGCTGCCTTAATGTCATCCGATTCTTTTCCCAGTGGCCCCATCTGCTTTGCTTCAGGCTCGCTGGTCTTCAGAGATGTTTCCGACAGTTGCTCATCATATCCCTCAGGCACTGTTTCTCCCTGGGATACAATGATAGCAACCGTTTTTGTGATGGGGACCTTTGAACCCTTGGGGAAAAGAATCCTTCCCAAGAAGCCCGAGGCGGGCGACTCGATTTCTACTGTCACCTTCTCAGATTCCACTTCAAGCAAAGGCTCCCCTTCCTCTACCGGATCGCCTTCGGACTTAAACCACTTGAGGATTGTGACCTCTTCAACAACTTCTCCCAGAGAGGGAATGATAACCTCTGTAGCCATCAGGTACGCGCCTTTTTTCCCTGTAAATTTTTTGGATACATCTTACGCCTCCACCATGCTGATCACTTCTTTGACGATTTTCTGTTCATTGGGGATAACAAAGTTCTCGAGTTCCGGGCTGAAAGGTACAGGCACATCAAGCCCTCCAAGACGACGGATGGGGCCAATCAGGAACTCGAATCCCTCCCGCGCCAATGTGGCAGCTATCTCCGCCCCAAATCCACTGGTAGTGGTTGCCTGATGAACGATCAAAAGACGGCCCGTCTTTTCCACCGAATCAAGAACGGTTTTTTTATCCCACGGATTGAGCGTCCTCAGATCAATCACCTCAACATGGATGTCCTGTTTTTCGAGCTCTTCGGCTGCTGCAAGGGCTTTATGGACCATGAGGGAATATGTTACGAGTGTAACATCACTTCCCTCTCTCTTGAGGTCAGCCATCCCAAAGGGAATCAGGAGTTCCTCTTCCGTGACAGGGCCTTTTATGTGCATAAGTTGCTGATGACCGAAAAAGAGCACGGGGTTATCGTCTCGTATGGCGGTTTTGAGCAGCCCTTTTGCGTCA
>JABMQV010000358.1 GCA_013203065.1 Desulfobacteraceae bacterium
ATCAGCCCTTGATAGGCAGGACCGAGCGAGGTTTCGATTTTTTGGGCTATCACTTCGGCCCTGAAGGGCTTGCCATTGCATATGAAACCATTGAGCGATTTAGAGAACGTATTGCCCGGCTTTATGAGCAAGGACCGGGGGACCCTTGTGGTTCCAACCGGCTCGGGGAGTACGCAGAGCGCTGGGTAAGATGGGTAGGGTCAGGTTTGGGGAAGGCCGGTGTATTGGACTTGCGGGAGCATATAGTTATCTTGGAGCAGGATTCCCATCTGGACAATTAGGCAGTGCAACTTTGTCATTGCGCATATTCCATCAGAGGGATCTCCTAATAAATCTTTGCCGCGAAAAGGGGGATATGATCCCCCTTTACCCCCTCGATTTAAATAATCAAATAATACAAATAACCCAATAATCAATTGCCTGAACGAACCGGCCATACGTAGCCGTGGCTGGCCTTATAGCCGTAGAACACGAAGCCATTGCGCAAGTGCACGAACCAAGCGTTGATGGGAAGGGACGCATACGTCGTACTCAACCAGTAGCTGACGGACTGCACATGCCTGAACGGGTTGCCCGGGGGCAGTGCTGGGTTATACTGGTCTTCATCAATTAAACTTCCCAGTTCGTTTAGACTTGGGAGGCGCCAGTCGCTATGGCCCGCCAGCTGCAATCCATCGCAATAGCCGATTGCGTCAAACCATGACCGCGTGCCGTCATGCGTCTCGGACCCACGGTTTGCGTTCTTAGTCCACATGAGCTTTGTGTTATTATCCGTCACCGTGTCATCACCATTATCGGTAAACCGCGGCGGGGTTGGGCCTCCAAAAGTAAAACTAAATTGAAGTTCATCACTCCATAGACCACATTCTTCTCCAGCACATGCACGTACCTTCCATGTGTTCCCGGTAACTCCAATATCTGGGGTTATTGAACACAAACCATCCTCTGATTCGCATCCCGATTCCCCTGCGGTGTACCATTCCTCGATTACGGGTGCTGCGTCTACATCTTCCACCAGGAGAAGGTACTTGGTAGCCCCTGGCACAGGTGTCCACTCGTATGTGGGTGTGGTGGTGTCTGTTATACCAAAGGGTGCCACCGGGATAGCTTCGCCAGTGACCGCTCGTGTCCCGTCATCACTGTCGCTACATCCTAAGGAACCTAAAAGACCTACCAGCGCAATTGCCACAATTTGTTTCATAATTTTTTCTCTCGCTTTATTGTTTTTCGGTTTCAGTTGTTTTGCCTGCAACAAACCATGGTCGCTCAAAAAAGAAACCCGATTCCTGGCCAATAGTGTTTGGACTTTCTCGCATATTATACACCCGCAAGGTCTTTTTCGTCACAAAAAAAATGAAAATATATCTCAAGATGTGCATATCAAGCTTTCCAAGAGCCCCCTGGAAGATATGGGTATTCGCAAAAGGTGGTCAACTTTACATAGGCAAGTCCTTTAAATTCGATGGCTTAAAGAACGAATGAATGCGTGCATAAAGGTTCCGTCTTACATCCGCGCCAAGAGTTAGCAACAATACCAACTGAAAACATGCGTTTTGTCAAGGTTAATCATAGGCTCAAGCTAATGGCAGCAAAAGCAACGTATTCCATCAGTATGGGGAGTCTAGATATCAAAGACTTTGAGCTCTTGGACGCAGCAATACATTTCTAAAAGGCAGCCCAATTTATCTGTAGCCAATTTTCTCTGATAGAATTATGTTACTTCTGACAAAGACACCACTTCCTCTAGCAATCTCCCTTTCTTCAGAATCGCACAAAATTGATTCAGCATTAAACTGACTACTATCGAAATTAACCACCTTTCCAACAGCTCTCACAATACCTTTTGAAACAGGGCGTTTGAAGCGAATTGTGAAATTTTTTGTTAAAACAGCCACATCCATAACCATTGAGTTAGAGGCAAAAAAGGCTGCGTTATCAAGTGCCAAAAAATATAAGGCGCCATGCAGTGCACCTCCGGTATGAAAAAACTCTTTGTTCACCGGCAACACAATTTCAGCACTACCTTCACCTATTTGCACTTCAGCTCCAGTAAGCTTGGCAATAGGTGCGGCGTGCATCATGTTTTCGAGTTTTCTATAATGTGATTCTTGACTCAAACTATCTGTCCTTTATAATTGGCTATAATTCTTGTGTTGTGCTCCTCCTTCGGCGATGTATCTTTATGTCTTTCGTTAAAAACCGCTTTTAGCATATCAGGTGTGACAACAATTCCATTGTCGAGACGAAAAATAGAACTCCCATCAGGATAGACTATGTCCTATTAGGAGCAAGCTGGGCACATTTTGAGAGGTCTTTCCACAGGGTATCAGGAATGCTATGTTTATTATCGAACACCAGGCAAAAACGGCACGAATTATTTCAATAGCCATTATCCCTCCTCTTTTGGAATTCGCGCGGCATCAGCCGCGGACTTTAGGGTGTCGGATGCATGCCTTAGAGCCGACCTCCTTCATTTACTCCGGCAATCCGGCATTGCGTAATCCCATTTCGAAGCGGTGTGCGTCGTCAGGATTCTTAAAGGGCAGGTGCTGGAGTCCAGAAATCGTCGCATCGGGAAACATCTGTAGATAGTTGTCAACCGCTTCCTTAGCTTCCCCTAAATGATTGAGCTGTGCGAGGCTAGCGGCAAGCACAGCATGCCCGAGACGCCACGACGGTTTTCTATGGGTGCTCTTGCGTGCCCATTGAGCTGCCTCTGTATAGCGCCCAGCTACGAAATGTGCCATGGCGATACCCGAGAAGCGAAAAAAGATGCTAATGTCTTTTGGATTGGAGCGGATGGCCATTTCGTTGTTCTTGATGGATTGGTCGGGCTCTCCACTATAACTTAGTACGGTGCCCAGAGTCCCGTAGGCCAGCGAGCAATTGGGATTGAGCTCCACGGCACGCTCTAGCTCTGCTATAGCCATATCGTGGTTCCTTCGCCAAAGCTCTATGACGCCTAAGATCCAATGAGCGTATTCATTGCGGTCGTCAAGGGCAACTGCTCGTTTCGCCAATTCGTATGCCCTTGAAATAATCGTATCCTTGTCAGAGATGTAACCCATCATTACCTGATGGCTTAACACCCCTGCTAGCAGGAAGTGCGCCTCGCACGATGTCGGATCAGATGCTACAGCCCTCCGAAACAATGTTTCCGCAGCGGCAAGGCTTTCCTCGGTCAACTCATAAAACACTTTCCAGCCACGAGCTATTAGATCCCAGGTACTTAGGTCGGGCCGTTCCCGCCGTTTGACCATTTCACCCATGTCGAGGTGAATCTGCGTGTGGATCGACGAAACGACCTGTTTAGTAATATCGTCCTGAAGCTCGAAGATGTCCTGCAATTCGCCGTCATATTTCTCGGCCCAGACGTGGCTACCCAGGGTGCCGTCAATCAGTTGAGAAGTCACACGGACGCGATTCCCGGCCTTGCGCACGCTGCCTTCAAGGATGTAACGTACTCCAAGCTCCCGGCTCACTTGTTTGACGTCTACAGCTTTTCCTCGATAGGCGAAACTCGAGTTTCTTGAAATCACGAACAACCAGGGCGAGCGGGATAGGGCCGTAATAATGTCCTCAGTAATCCCATCCGAGAAGTACTCCTGCTCAGGATCGCCGCTCATGTTCGTAAAAGGCAGTACCGCAATCGACGGCTTGTCTGGAACATGCAACGTCATGGACTCGGCAGAGGACATATCTGTGGCTGATGCTGTTTCCATCAAAATTCTGTAAGCACGAATAGGCTTGTCAATATTTTTGACTTCATGCTCTCCCATATACTCAAATTCCAATCCAAGCTTCCCCTCTATGCTGTCATACACGGTGCCTGAGATGCAGATTCCTCCCCCCTCAGCCAAGCCTTCAACTCTAGCTGCGATGTTGACACCATCCCCGTATATCCGCTCTCCCTCATGGACAACATCGCCTGAGTTGACACCGATCCGAAACTCCATCTTACGCTCGGTAGGCAATTCCTCATTGCGCTCCGCAAGTTCTCGCTGGACCTCCACAGCACAATTCACCGCATCTACTCCACTCCCAAACTCAGCCAGAACGTTATCCCCGGGAGAGTCAACCACCCTCCCTCGATATTGTTCCACAAGCTTGGCTATAGCCGTTCGGTAGGTAGTAACGGTTCGGATGGTCTCATCCTCATCGGCCCTCATCAGGCGGCTATAGCCTTTGACGTCGGCGCTAAGGATGGCTGAGAGTTTACGCTCAAATTTTTCTGTGTTCTTGGGATGACCGCCCCAGATAGAAAAGCCCCCATGGACATACAAGAGTCCCTTGGAGGCTTTCTTATTGGAACCTTCCGATCGAGGTGTTTCATAACAGACTCTAGAAGGTTAAGGTTATGGTGTTTTGTTCACTGGGAGAATAAATGGATAATACTAATACTGGATCTAATTCATATAGAGAAGCCGTCTAATGTCAAGAAAAATCCGCTACCAGGGATTTCGATATT
Organism: Desulfobacteraceae bacterium; assembly: GCA_013203065.1. The sequence continues at coordinate 4,469 of JABMQV010000358.1, forward strand.
ATGGCAAATTTGGACTTGAGAAATAAAACAAAATGGTCAAGATTTCTTTGGTATATAGCAGCGCTCTCAGGTGAAACTTG
>JABMQV010000359.1 GCA_013203065.1 Desulfobacteraceae bacterium
ATCGTAGGGGGGTTTCCAAGGGCCGGTGTAAATATTGAGGCATCGGTGAAGTAGGCAGCTCCCCGTGGCTCTGGACGTTCATTGAGAAACGGCTCCATAATATCAAAGACCTCCTGTACCCATCCATTTTGAGGATCGGTCGCCACGTTGCCAAGATCTAATAGGTACTCAAGTTCCACCTCTTCCCCGAGATAGGACTGTAATTGCTGGAAGAGATCGCTATGGGTTATTCCGGGAATCATACGAATGTCAATTTCAAAGGAGGCCCGGTCGGGAACAGAATTGATGTTCACGCCACCTGAAATTGTTCCCACATTCAAGGTGGGTGACCCCAAAACAGGATGGGGGTTCGTGTCAAAATCGTATTCTTCAAGTTTGGTCACCGCCCGGGCAGCCTTGTAGATGGCGTTGACCCCCTGAAGCGGCATGGATCCATGTGCTGAGACCCCGGTGGTTGTGGCCCTCAGCCACAACGGGCCTTTGTGACCGACCAGTGGATAGTTGGAGGTGGGCTCTCCAACAACAATCGCTCCGGGTTTGCCCAGGACATTATCCAGTTTGGCGAGATGTTCCGCCCCCTTGCTCCCTGTTTCTTCACAAGCCGTAAAGACTAATGTAAAGTCCGCAACCCTGTCTGATATTTTGGCCAAACGCATGGAAGCGATCACCATTGCGGCAAGACCGGCCTTCATGTCAGAGGCACCTCTGCCGTAAACCCTGTCGCCTTCAACTTCCCCGATAAACGGATCCGTATCCCAGGGCACAGTCCCGAGGGGTACCGTATCCATATGCCCGGTAAAACACAGGGGGGCCTTCTCTCCGGTGCCTTCCAGACAAGCGATAAGGCTCGTTCTTCCTTCATCAAAGTCATGATAAGTGATGGTAAACCCTTCATTCTGTAACAGCCCGCCAAGGTATTCGGCGCATCTTCGCTCCTGTCCCGGCGGATTGATGGTCTTAAAGGATATCAGCTCCCGGGTCAGCGAGAGTGAATCGTATGGTCTGGTCATGATAACGAACCTGTCGTTTCCTTTCTTTATTCGGTTTGTTTGAGTCTTCTGACGAGTTTTTGACCCAGCGCATGGCACGCCTTTTTTGCCTCCTCAGCGGTTGGTCTCCTGCTCTCAACGGTCTCTCCCGCCTGCTCGAAGAATCTCCCCGCAAGGGACTCAAAAGGCTCTTTCACTCTCCCGCCGCCGCCATGCGAGAAGAAAAGCCCGGCGGTTTTTCCCTTGACCGCAGCACCCGACTTGTCCCAAAGATAAATATCATCGAAAAGTGTCTTGATCGTACCGGCGAGATAGGAGAAATAATCAGGTGTGCCGATGGCAACCGCATCGGCTCCCATGAATTCATCCAGTGTCACACGCCGTTCATTTGTACTGATAAGTTCCACTTCCGCACCGGCTTTACGGGCGCCTTCGGCAAGGGCCTCGGCAAGGGCCTTTGTATCACCGAACTGCTGGCTGTGATAGATAACAAGAATTTTCGCCATTATTATTCCCTCCCGTGACGGTTCTTCAAATGTGTAAAACCCAAAGTGGGATGTCCGCTTTTAATTCCATCGTGGAGGAATATATGAGTCAGCATACAATGTCAAAACTTATTCAAAATCCAAGGTTCAGTATCATTTCTGCGGACATTCGGAACATACCGCCGTTCAGGGAAGTCGAGAGAAATCCCAACATCATGTGTCATGTCGCCGTTGACACACACTGTCAAACGCCCTATAGTCTTGCTATAAGAGGTAACTTCTAGCAGACGAGGTAAGAATGCTCGATGAAACATGGGTTTCCCATATTGCTGGTTGAAGACAACCCGGTTTCCCTCAAATTGATCGAAAAAACTCTCCTGAAGGCCGGGCATGACGTCACGACCGCTGCCAACGGGCGCCAGGCGCTGGAGCTGTTTAACGAAAATTTTTTTCCAGTCGTTTTGACGGATTGGATGATGCCGGAAATGGACGGTCTTGATCTCTGCCGGGCTGTCCGGGCCAGGACCGTGGAGAGATATGTCTATATTATCATCCTGACCGCCAGGGATTCCAAAGACGACATCGTCACAGGCCTTAAAGCCGGCGCGGACGATTATTTGAGTAAACCTGTCAGTCATTCCGAACTCATAGCC
>JABMQV010000360.1 GCA_013203065.1 Desulfobacteraceae bacterium
GGCATGATAACCGCCGATGACAATCTTAACCTTTGGAAGCAGCTGTTTGATGAGGGCCATGATTTTCCCACAGGTATCATACTGCCATGCCATGGCCGACAGACCGATAAGGTCGGGCCCGATTTTTCCCAGGGTTTTCTCCAGATATTTCCGAAGGCTATGTCGTTTGCGGACGAGATCGATGATATACACGTCGTGCGTTTCATCTATGTTTGCTCCGATACTCGCGATGCCGAGATTGGGCATATGGACAGCGCTTTCATGAATGAGAACGGGCACCACATCCGGCATTGAGATTAATACAATTTTCATAGGAAAGGGGTCAGGTCTGCTGTTGATTGTGGAATTTCCAGGACGTTAATTATCATTTGAAAGACCAACAGTCAATAGCAAATTTGACCCCTTTTTGGGCCCGGATTAGGCCCAAACAATGCCAATTTCCAATAATTCCAACTCCTTGAAGACCCGAACCCACTCCAACCCGGATTCCTGAAGAACCTCCGAACGCCAACCCACCCTGACTCCACATAGGTTGTGGTTCCTTTCTCCTTGACTCATAAGGAGACTTTTTCTATCATCTTTTTCCGAAAAAGAGAGATCCCGTCAACTAAAAGTCCTTGACATAAGGGATTTTATTTTAATAGGTAATATGGTTCAAGATATTGCTAACCTTAAAAATTCACCACATCGCTAACTATAAGGCTCAAGAAGTACAGAACATTGAAAACCGTGTCGCCCCTTGCATGAAACCCGCGAAAAATCATCGCGGGCTCCGGCCTGCTTCTCAGGGGCCATTCTCGCCCGAGATGATTTTCTTGTTGATGCCCTGCAGTTAACTGGTGCCTGAACGAAAAACCATGTTCAGGCCAAGCCTGAATATCTAACTACTTGTATCTTTCAACAAAGTCTCTTTCGGGTAATCGACGTCGCGGTTTTTTACAGGCAAAGGAATATTCTGAAAATTTAAAGAAGTTCTTGGGGAAAGGGGGTGATGATTGGCGAAAAGACCTTGGGAACCCCAAAGGATGAGGTAGGGAAAACCTTCAAATGTCGAGCAAAATCTTTTACAAGGAGGGTATCATGAGGAACAAGTGTTTAACCGGGATTATGTGTTTTGTGGCTGTCATGGGGCTTCTCCTGATGGCGGCACCAGCGCTGACTGCGCCTGACAAAATAGTGCTTGGTCACCCCGCATGTCTCTCAGGAAAATATGCCAAGAGCGGTGCTCAGGGCTCCTGGGGCATAAAGGCAAGCATCAAATGGATCAACGAGGTTCGAGGAGGAATCAATATAGGGGGCAAAAAGGTCCCCCTTGAATACAAAGCCTATGATTGTGAATCCAGAAAAGAGGGCGTGACGAGCCTGATAGAACGGTTGATCACCGTCGACAAGGTCGATGCCATCATCGGCCCTTACAGCTCAGGGCTTACCCTTACCGGGGCACCGGTGGCCGAAAAATATGGAAAGATCTATCTTTCCTATATGGGTGCCAGCGAGCGAATCTTTCAACAGGGATTTGAATATGCAATTTGCGTGCTCTCCCCGGCGGGCGACTACCAAACAGGGGCCTTGGAAATGTTTCGGGCTTATGACCCGAAGGTAAAGCGGCTCGCCTTTGTCTTTGAGGACAGTGAGTTTGCCCGGATGGTCCTTTTGGGAGCGGCAGCAAAGGCCAAGCAGCTGGGTTTTGACGTCGTCTTCAATCGAACCTATCCCGGAGCCGTGACTGACATGACCCCGCTCCTTTCCGACCTGAAGTCAACCAGGCCGGACCTTATCGTCGGCGGCGGACATTTCCCGGATGGTCAGCTCCTTTCCCGGCAGCTGGCGGACCTGGATATCGATGTGAAGGGTTTCTCGCTGATGGTTGCCGCAACGCTTCCTGCCTTCTATGAGGCATTGGGCGTCAATGCAGACGGGGTGTCCGGTCCGGCCCAGTGGGAATTTGGGGCAAAATACAGCCCGGAGGCAGCAAAAAAGAGCGGAATCGAGTGGTATGGGCCCACCAACGAGGAATGGATCAGGTTGGTTAAGGGGTTTTCCGGAGGAGAAGACCCGGATTATCAC
>JABMQV010000361.1 GCA_013203065.1 Desulfobacteraceae bacterium
CTGGTAGCCAATCTGAAGAACCTGGAAGAGGCCATGGAGGAAGGTGCAAGGTTTAATGAAGGGTTTCCATATCTGGAAGACCTCACCAATTATTATTTCGGCCACATCGGTGCCTTAACCATGCATCCCACATTTATCTTGCCCCCGGAGTGGGATGATGAGGTCATGCGCGAGATCAACAAACGCCAGTTTGAAAAGGAGGCTGATTTTAACCTGAAATACGGGACCTGCGGTGGTGAATGGGGTCAGTTTTCCAAAAGAAAACCATTTTTTATTAGGCGTTACGGTAATGCCTCCTATGAGCTGGTGAAGAGGATGAAGGCGGCCTTTGATCCGAACAATATTTTGAATCCAGGCATACTGGAAGGGTATCGATAATTTTTTAAAACGCTTTTGAGGGAGGAAAAGTCATGAGTACCCCAGATATTACAAAGACCTTTAGTGAGTTTGTGAATAAAACCCAATTCTCCGATCTCCCCGAGGAGGTGATAGAGCAGACCAAGGACTATATTCTGGACGGTATAGGATGCACCATGGGAAGCTACGCAGTACCCGAGGGAATCCAAATCGAGAAGATGGGCAAGGAATTCGGGAGCGGAACGGAAGGTACGATCTTGGTTAACGGTCACAAGACGTCTACCGCTGCCGCAGCCTACATCAATTGCAAGCTCTGTAATTTTATTGATGCGGATGAGACCCTTTACAACTATTATCATATCGGTGGCGTGCCGCTGTATGCTGCCTTGAACGCCGCAGAGAAGGTGGGTGCAAGCGGTGAAGAATTGATCATGGCAATAGCGCTGGGATATGAATTCGCTTATCGCTTCTGTCAGAGCTACGCCCTGTTGACGATCAATGATCAGGGCGGTACGGATATTGCGAAGGCATCGGGTTTCGGCTTCAACTCCATTGCCGCGGCCGTGGCAGCAGCCAAGGTGCTCAGGCTTGACACTGAGGGGATTCAGAATGCCATGGGTATTGCAGGCTATTACACGGCGGTGCCCATGATCTCAAAATGGCTTTATACTAAGCCATTAGGCAACCTGAAATATCAGGATATGGGGTGGTTTGCCTTTGTGGGGCTCATCTCAGCGCTTTTCTCAAAGGACGGTTATACGGGAGATCAGTGCATTGTAGACGATTACGGTGAATATAGCTTCTGGAAGGCCTTTGGAATGCTGGAGTTTGACTTTGATGGAATGACCAAGGATCTGGGCGACAAATGGGGAATCATGGAAATGGGTATCAAGCCATATCCCTGCTGCCGCTGGTTTCACACGCCCATCTATATGTTGAAGACCATGATGAAAAAGGAAGGGCTAAAGCCGGATGACATTGAGGCCATCACCGTTAAGGTGCACCCGGCCGTGGCCCAGAGTGAGCTGTTTATCAGTGTTAGCAAATGGAATGAATGGGAACGTAAGGACGCGGTTCATGCCCAGTACAGTACAGGGTATTGTCTGGCCTGCGCGGCATATGATATCCCGGTAGGTCCCCAGTGGCAGTTGCCGGAAACCCTGACAAATCCTCAGCTGCTGGAGTTCAGCAAAAAAGTGACGTCTGTAAAGGACGAAAAGTGCGAGCAGAAAATGATCGCCTATCTGAAATCTGATCAGCCCAAGGGTAAATTGATGACCCAGGTCCATTATACACTGGAGGTGAAATCCGGTAAGGGCATGTTCACGGATACGGGTGAGTATATCTATGGCGACACCTATGACCCGGACCATTGCCTGAGCCGCGATGAATTGAAACAGAAGTTTGTGGGAAACAGTTCAGCAGTACTGGATGCAAGGACCATGAATCGGGTCATGGATGCCATTTATGACATTGATTCTTATGCTTCTGTTGCTGAATTCACGTCCCTGTTCCAATAAAAACCCTATTCGCTGCGAGGTTCATCTGGCCAGATGGTACCCGGCGCGGATAATTTCTGGAGGTTATCATGCCTGAACTCGATGATGTGACCAAACAATTGATGGATGATATTGAAGAGAGGACCCGGAAGTGCTGGAACTGCAATTTCTGCATGTCCGCATGTCCTGTGTTTATGAATACAGGTGGATTTTACAGCCGTGGCGGTTCCGGTTTGACCCAGTCTCTTTATTATGCGATCCGATGGGGTCTGCTTGATGGGCCGGAAAAGGAAGAACTCATGTACAATGTCTTCCGCTGCACCACATGTAACGCATGTGTCAATAGATGCCTGGACGTGAGCGCCGGGATTCCCCTCATGGAAATCATAGAGCGGGGCCGAAAACTGCTTGTGGAAAAGTCCATCGGACCTATGCCGGACCAGCGCAAGGTGCTGGAGTCCATCTATATGTATGGAAATCCCTATAACCAGGCCCAGGAGAAACGCCTGGAATGGCTGAAGGACCTCAAGGTCAAGATGCTTCCCGGTGAAAAAGCCGAGGTTATCTTTTTTGTGGGCTGTACCACCAGTTATGAACCGGTACTGCAGGATCTTGCCCGATCCCTGGTGAAGTTGTTTCAGTTTTTTGAGGTAGATTTTGGCATA
>JABMQV010000040.1 GCA_013203065.1 Desulfobacteraceae bacterium
CCTGTGGTTGAAATTTTCGCCCTCCTTGACCTTGACCAAAATTGAACATTTTTCAAAGGTCTCAGTATGTTACCCCATCCGTATAAATTTAACCCTTGTATGCAGATTCAAACTCTTAGATTAATCCAGATTCTTGGTGTTGTCAATATGTCTTTTTAAGATTTCCGATTTTTTTCCTTCTCCCGAAAGTCACGTGCCACCCGTAAAAGGCCCTTTGCCCATAGGTCATTTCCCCCTGCGTGTATATGGGTATAAGTGGCCAGAATGTTTTTCCTGCAAAGACCATCTCTCATCCCTTCGACGCCATTCCCCCGTTTCACCTTGAAAACGAAACGCACCCCTTGTTCACTGGTGAGTATGGCCTTTGAATAATGGAATTCGTGCCCTTTCAAGGTCTTGCCGACCTGGTAATAGGGGTTGGGTCGATCCACCTCCAAGACTGTATAGCCATGTCCTTGGGGCCTCTTGTGGATTACAAACTTTATTGGCAGGGCACCCACCATTGGATAGGTCTTGCCACCCACCACAAGGCCTTCCCCCAGATACATGAGCCCGCCACACTCGCCGTAGACAGGTAGGCCCCGGTTGATCTTCTCCTTCAGGGTATCTCGAAAAAGGCAATTATCTGCCAGGGCCTTTGTCTGGGTCTCGGGAAACCCGCCCCCAATGTATAGTGCATCCAGCTCGGGCAGGGACTTCTCTGAGATGGCGTTGATCTCTATAAGAGAAGCACCCAAGCGCTCCAGTTGTTCCAGGTTTTCCGGATAGTAAAACCAAAATGCCCTGTCTCTGATGAAACCGATCCGCGGGGATTCATCTTTGGTCCAGCCAACAAAAGGGACCTCCTGATCCAGAGGTTTTTTTCCCATATCTCCAGCCTGCTGACCGATTCCCCAGATTTGTCTTAAGTCGAGATTTTCCTTAACTGCCTCCTTGGCCCACAGGATGGCCTTTTCAGCATGATCTCTTTCTTGATAAGGGACAAGCCCCATGTGCCTTTCAGGGAAGGGGTTGTCTCTCATTCTGGGGATTGATCCCACCACCGGGATGCCACAATATTCTTGAATGGCATTTCTGATCAACGTCTCTTGCCGTGCCCCGGCCACCCTGTTCAATATGACCCCGGCAATATTCACCTCCGGGTCAAACACCTGACATCCCTTGACAATCGCCGCCACAGTACGGGTCGCCATGGTCACATCCAGAATGACCAAAGTAGGGGCTCCCAGGAGTTTGGCCAATTCGGCAGTGCTGCAGGAACCATGAATATCCACGCCGTCATAAAGACCCCGATTGCCCTCTATGAGAGAAAGATCGGCCCCGTTTGATCTGGAGTGGAAGGATTGCAGGATCTGGTCCTGCTCCATAAGGAAGGGGTCCAGGTTATGACAGGGGCGGGCTGCGGCAAACCCAAGCCATCCGGCATCAATGAAGTCGGGCCCTTTTTTGAAAGGAGCGATACGGTACTCTTTTTCGCGCCAGGCAGCGATAAGGCCCAGCGACAAGATCGTCTTGCCGGATCCCCCTCTCAGGGCGGCGATGACAATACGGGGCTGAACAAAAGACATTTCCAACGCCCATTAAATCCTGTGGTTGGGGATTTCTTGAAACTTATGGCCCGTTTCGGGGCAGCGGTTTTTCTCCGAGACTTGGACCACGGGAAGATGAGATTGTCAATAAGAAAAAGACCAGTACGGGGTTTTGACATCAAGCATCACACCGGCTATGTTCTGATGCATGGGAATAACACTTCCCCATTATGGCTTTTCCACTTGCCTCGTTTCCACACGAACGATATATGCTTGGGTACCAACAACCGTTTGATTATTCAATCACCGGCCATGCCCAACCCAACTGAGGAGATAGTCCCATAGCAAAAAAGGTCCTTTTTTTGACAATTATCCTGGCAGCTTGTCTTGTTAGCGCAGTTCGCGCGGGACAAGTAGGCCCCAATGATAAATCAGAAATAAAAGAACCTGTTTCGCAGAGTGCCGGGCTTTCAAAGCCCGGATTCTTGAAGGCCTTTGAGGATAGGTTCGGCCCCTTGTCAATCAACGGCAGGGTTGTTGGATATTATCAGGGGGCCAACAATGTGAAAATCTTTGATCAGGAGATTGAAGATAACCGGGGACCTGGCTATACCTTGGACTTGGAGCTGACCTGGAAGCCTTTAAGGTCCGGCCAACTTTATCTGAGGATACACCAAGGTTATGGAAAAGGGGCCGACAGGCATTTAATAAACTATCTCCTCGCCAACCTGAACACCATTGCTGACGACAACGACGAGTATGGAGACAGCGTACGACTTATCGAGGCATACTACACCCAAAGGTTTTTCAGGGACAATTTCTTTGTCAGCCTCGGCAAGACCGACCTGGAAACCTTTATAGACGACAACGCATTCGCCAATGATGAGAACACCCAGTTTGTAGGCAAGCCCTTTGTCAATAATCCCCTAATCGATACGATAGACGATTATATCCCAACCCTGACACTTGGCGGTTCCCTGACAAGGGTCCTGGAAGTGGTCGCCCTGGCCCAGACCATGAACCAGCCAAGCGCTTCCTCGGTATGGCAGGAAAGGGTGGGTCAAAATCTATGGGACGATCCGTCTTTTGCCATTCAAATGACCTAC
>JABMQV010000362.1 GCA_013203065.1 Desulfobacteraceae bacterium
CGCGACACCAAGCTTGGGAAGCTTGTACTCTACCAACTGAGCTATGCCCGCTCGATGCTGTTGAAACGCTTGCCGGAACATTCTATTGCACACATTCGGTATAGTCAAGGACTATTTTAGATTTCAGGAACTTCCTTGCCGCAAAAATCTTGACATTTACGATGGAGAAAAATAAAATTCCTGGAAGATCTTTGTCCGCCTGGTTGGAAAGAAGGGCGGAAATTACAAGACTATTCCAAAATGGGCGCTAAGGCACAGCAATATTACCATATAGATCTGGAGAAGAAAACCATTCTTGGAAGATGACTCAGAACAAGGGCTTTTCGCTCACATCAGGTCTCTGATCAAGAAAAAAATCCACCGAGGCGATAGCAATGGCCTGACCGAAGAAATCCATGACCTCATGGATGAGGGACAGGCCAAGGGACTCATCAGCGACGAAGAATCCCATATGGTATACGGTGTGCTGGACCTGAAGGAGACAAAGGCCCAATCCATTATGATCCCCCGCACAGAGGTTTCATCGGCCCGAATCGACGCTACCTTGGGTGAAGTGATAAAGCTGGTTTCCGATTGCGGTCATACCAGAATACCCATCCATAAGGACAACATCGACCAAATTGTGGGAATCCTCCACTCAAAGGATCTCCTGAAGCTGTTGGGAGAGGATCCTGATTCTCAAATTCCCGATGATATTCTCAGAAAACCGTACTTTGTACCTGAGACGCGAATTGTCAGTGAATTGTTAAAAGACATGAAGGAAAAAAAGACCCACCTGGCCATTGTGACCGATGAATATGGAGGTACCGCCGGTATTATCACCATCGAAGATATCCTGGAGGAAATCGTCGGGGAAATAATGGATGAACATGACAACGAAGAACCCCTCTTGAATATCATTGATGATAATTCCCTCCTGGTGGATGCCCGTTTGGAGATTGGAAAGCTTCAAGAACACCTCCATATGGAACTACCAAGGGGAGACTTCGAATCTGTCGGCGGGTTTCTTATCCACCTCTTGGGCAGGATACCCCAGGTGGATGAACAGATTTCATTTGAAGATCTGGAGATTACTATCCAGAAAGCGGACCAGCGAAAAGTCGATAAAGTCCTCATCACACGAAAGACCCATCTCACTCCCTCCAAGGACGAAAAAGATTCCCAGGCGTGACTCCTCAAAGACCCGGAATCGGACCTTTGGACTGTGTTGCGAGTGTCCGGGCCCGGTGCAGAGGACGACCCTTCTTGTGGAGTGGTTCCAGTTCTGGGTTATTGGAAATATCGAATGATGGCACTCTCCCTGCGCAAAGTATTGTTGGCCTTACTCTCAGGGGTCTTGTTGACCGCATCTTTTCCCCCTGGAAGGCTTTCCTTTCTCTCCTGGATTGCCTTGGTGCCCCTCCTAAAGGGCCTCGAGGGCACATCCCCTTACCGGGGTTTCAAACTGGGCCTCATGGCGGGCACTGTCCATTTTCTTACTCTGATGTACTGGATTCTGGTGGTACTTGGGCATTATGGAAATCTCAGCATAATTGTAAGCCTTGGCCCCCTTATCTTGCTGACTCTCTATTTGGCCCTCTATCTTGCCATCTTTGCAGCTCTGACCGCCTGTCTAAAAGGCCCTTATTTTGACCTTTTTTTTATGGCAAGTTTCTGGGTCAGCCTTGAATATGCCAGGGGCATTTTTTTGACCGGTATGCCCTGGTGCCTTTTGGGATACACCCAATACAAACAACTGCATCTTATCCAAATTGCCGATCTTGTTGGGGTATACGGGCCCTCCTTCTTTATTGTCCTCGTAAACGGGCTTATCTATCACATCATTTCCAAACAATACTGGAAGGTCCGTGGCCCGCTTAAATGGGAGGTGCTTGCAGTGGCCCTGGTTGCGGCCGGGACATTCGCCTATGGTCAATACCGTCTGACGGGGGCGATGGGAGAGGAGAAACCGGGCCCGATTATCAGGGCCGTAATTATTCAGGCCAGCATTGATCAGTCCATCAAGTGGGACCCGGCATACCAAACAAGCACAATGGTGATCTACCAGAGGCTCACCCGGTCAACCCATAATTTCAAACCTGATTTGATTGTCTGGCCTGAAACGGCACTACCCTTTTTCTTTCATGATAATCCAAGGTTCTCGTCTCAGGTCTTTTCCATGGCAGAGGAGGCAGGGGCCCTCCTGATTTTCGGCAGCCCTGCTTATGAACGCACCCGGGGGGCAACAAGATATTATAACCGAGCCTATCTGCTGGCCCCAGATCCTCGACAACCCCCTCAACACTATGACAAGGTCCACCTTGTGCCTTTTGGTGAATATGTTCCCCTCAAAAAAATCCTCTCTTTTGTCAGTCGCCTGGTTCCTGCGACCGGAGATTTTGAGGAAGGAAAAAAGACAGCGCCCCTGGAAAATGATGATATGTCCATGGGGATCCTCATATGTTTTGAGGCCGTTTTTCCGGAACTGGCGCGAAACCTCACAAGGGAAGGGGCCAATATTCTTGTCAACCTGACAAATGATGCCTGGTTTGGGATGACCAGTGCACCCTACCAGCACTTGAGCATGGCTGTCTTCCGTTCCGTTGAGAACCATAGACCGATGATACGTGCTGCAAATACGGGTTTCAGTGCATTTATCGGGCCTCAAGGCAAGATCCTGGAATTGAGCGGTCTGTTCCAGCAAGAGGTTCTTGAGGCCCCGGTTGATATATCTAATTCATCTCTGACAATCTACACTCGTTTTGGAGATTTTTTTGTCATCTTGCTCCTTATCATTTCATTCCTCAAGGTATGCTCTTATCTCAGGGTCAGGTGGATCGGGAAGAGAAAAAGGGCCCGTTCCACTTGAAATAATTTCATCAAGGATTAGAATGGCAATCATAATCGAGCCGCCAAATACAAGGAGGGGAAAATGGAAAATGCAATAGAAAGACTTGATCACATCATGGGTCAGCTGGATGGACTAAGAGGTCATCTTTGACTTGGATAGCCAAGAAGAAGAACTCAAGAAAATCGAAAAGATGATGTCAACTGCCGACTTCTGGCAGAAAGATCAGGGAGAGATCTCCCGGCTAAATCAGCAGAGTGCGCTCTTGCGGGAGAAGATCGAGTCGTGGCAAAAATTCTACCAGGAGGCCGAGGAGGCCAAGATACTTGCTCAAATGGCCTTTGAAGAGGATGACGAACCCACTTTCAAGGAGGTAAACGACGAAGTAGATCGGCTTGAAGAAGAGATCAAGGGTCTTGAGTTTACCTCCCTACTGGGAGATGCCGATGACCGGCGAAACGCGATTGTAGCCATTAATGCGGGGGCCGGGGGGACCGAGGCACAGGATTGGGTGGAAATGCTCTTCAGGATGTATACCCGTTGGAGCGAAGACAAAGGCATGAAAGTTAAGGTATTAGACTATCTCCCGGGCGATGAGGCGGGTATCAAGAGTGTCACCCTCACGGTCACCGGCGGCTATGCCTATGGGTATCTCAAATCAGAGCACGGCATCCACCGCATGGTTAGAATCTCCCCCTTTGATGCCACCGGGAGAAGGCACACCTCCTTTGCCTCTGCGTCGGTTCTTCCGGAAGTAGATACAGATATCATGATCGAAATCGATGAAAAGGACCTTCGCGTTGACACTTACAGGGCAAGCGGGCCGGGGGGCCAACATGTGAACAAGACCAGTTCCGCCGTCCGAATTACGCATCTTCCCACAGGAACTGTGGCACAATGCCAAAATGAGAAATCCCAGCACCGCAATAAGGAAATGGCCATGAAGGTGCTCAGGTCCAAGCTCTATGAGGTTGAGAAAGGAAAACTGGAGCAGAAAAAGCAAGAGATGCATCAATCCCAGAAAGATATTGCATGGGGCAGCCAAATAAGGTCTTACGTGTTTAATCCATACAGGATGGTCAAAGACCACCGTACAGATGTAGAGGTGGGTAATGTTGAAGCGGTCATGAATGGAAACATTGACAGGTTTATCGATGCCTACTTGAGGCTGAAATAGCAATCCTGCCTTTGCGTATCGATGGGCGATGATTGGACATGGATGATTGAAATTCGCCAATCGTCAGTCCGTAAGCCAAAATCTGATTAGCCTCTTTGATGGACCCGTTCGATGGTGTCGATATATTTTTTTATGCCCTCCCCGATTCCATCAGCCACCCTTTGCTGGTATTTCTTGCTGATCAACCTCTTTTTCTCCGTATAGTTGGTGAGGAAACCTGCCTCCACTATGACTGCAGGCATCTCGGCACCGATCAACACATAGAATGGGGCCTGCTTTACGCCCAGGTTTTTGACCCTCTTATACTTACGGTCCAGGCGGGAGACCATTCCCTTCTGGACCTCATGCGCGAGCCGGCTCGATTCATGGATCTTGGTGTTTAGCATCAGGTCACTGAGAATAGACTGAAGATCGCTTAGGTTCTTTTCAGAGGTGGCATTCTCTCGTGCTGCCACCGCCACAGCCCCTTCATCCGTGGCTATGTTTAGAAAGTAGGTCTCCAGGCCTCTGACTCTTTTGTTCTTATGCGCATTCACATGAAGAGAGATGAACAGATCGGCCTTTTTCATATTGGCGATGGCTGTTCTCCGTTCCAAGGTTAAATAGACATCCTTATTCCTGGTGAGGAAGACCTCGCACCCGAGTTCTTTTTTCAGTTTCTTGGCCAAGAGTTTAGCCATGCTCAAGGTTATATCCTTTTCCTTGATACCTCCCCGGACAAGGCAGCCCGGGTCTCTGCCCCCATGACCCGGGTCAATGACCACCCTCCTTACATTCAGGCCGAGTTGCCTGGCAAGGGATACCGTGCCATCCGGGCCTCCGGCCTTCTTAATTCCTTTCCCGGGCACCCTCTTCTTCAGGGCCGTTCTATGAGTCCCCTTGGCCTTGGGCTTCCCATTTCTGCGGACGTCCACAACGATCCGAAAGGGGTCATGGAGAGGAAAGACCTTGTACCGCCCGACGCTTTCCATATCCAAGACCACTCTCACTGTATCTTTTGTGTGCTGACCTGCCCTGGCCCTCTTGAGTAGATCGTCTTTTATGGTGATGGTTAGGTCGATTTCCGATGCCACACGGGCATTCTTGAGGTCCAGATAGAACCGGCGGGGTTTATTGACCTTGGGGTCTGCCTTCAGCAGGTGGTAGTCGTACTTCACCCGGTCGTCCAGGTCTACCACGACCCGCGTGTAGTTTGGGGTGGACCAATAGCGGATATCCTTGACCGATTGCAGGGTGGATTCTGATGTAGCATGGGCTCTTTTCCCTTTGTTCCCGGCCCTCCTGCTAAGGATCACTGCGAGCTTATCCAGCATTTTTTTGGCTTTTGGCCTCATATCCCCTGAAGGAAATTTTACGTCCACCTTCAGAAATTCCACATAGGCCCGGCTTGGATCTTTCTTATACTTATAAAAGATCTCCCCGATACGAAACTGGGCGTCATCTGCCAAAGAATGGCCCGAATATTTGCCGACGATGCGTCTATAGAGAGCGATGGCCTCATCCAGATCCCTGGTGCTGCCTGAATACCGATAAAGCCCTGCATATAGTGCGGCTGAACGATATATCGCCCAAGGCGCCTTTTCGCTCTTGGGATAACGGGTATAAACCTTTTCATACAGACCGATACATTTTAGCCAGTTGTGACGATATTTTTTCTTCTTCTTGGAACGATACAGTATCTTTTGGCAATTATCGGCCTTTGTGAGAAGGATGGCGGATTTATCGGGGATCTTACAAAATGCTTCAGATCCGGCCAGGAAGGGTGTGGCCAAAAAGATGAATAGGAGGGTTTGATAGACCTTCTTCATACGTCGTCTGCTGATTTCT
Organism: Desulfobacteraceae bacterium; assembly: GCA_013203065.1. The sequence continues at coordinate 5,832 of JABMQV010000362.1, forward strand.
ACACGCGTACCCGGTGACCAATTTCCAAAAGAATTATGAGGTATGAGAGATCAGCCCCGGGTAGCAAAAAATCCAGGCCCCGAGGACATGGATTTTTGATTCTAATTAGACTCCACGTGTTCCTTTAGTTTGTTGAGCTCTATTAAGGCCTCCAGGGGTGTCATGGAAGAGATATTGAGTTCCCTGATCCGTTCCCTAAGTTTTCCGTCTTGTGATCCGAACAAGCCCAATTGCAGCATCTCCCCCTCATTTTTCTCACGGGGCGTGCGGGCCAGGCGAGGCCTTCCTATTTCATCCAACTCTGTTCCTTCAAGGTTGTCGAGGATTTCTTTTGCCCTCATGATGACACTGTCCGGTAATCCCGCGATCTGCGCCACCTGTATACCATAACTTCGGTTTGTCCCACCTGGAACGAGTTTTCTCAAGAAGATGATTTGATCGTTCCACTCTCGGATAGCGATATTGAAATTCTTCACCCTTTGTTTTGTACTGACCAATTCGGTCAATTCATGATAATGGGTGGCAAAAAGCGTCCGAACACCAACCCCATCCCTGTCGTGCAAGGCCTCTGCCACGGCCCAGGCAATACTCAGGCCGTCGTAAGTGCTTGTTCCGCGTCCTATTTCATCCAAAACGACGAGACTCCTGGGTGTTGCGTGCCGGAGGATGTTTGCGGTCTCATTCATTTCCACCATGAAGGTGCTCTGCCCCTTGGCAAGGTCATCAGACGCACCCACACGGGTAAAGATCCGGTCCACAAGACCGATTTCTGCTTTTGAGGCAGGGACAAAACTTCCCATTTGCGCCATCAGGACGGTCAGGGCAGTCTGTCTGAGGATGGTGGACTTGCC